>QXYP01000118.1:1438-2657 GCA_009886815.1 Halieaceae bacterium | reverse complement strand
AAAGCCCCGCGCTGAATCTGGTAGCCGGGGATACTTTTTTCTCCACCTTTAATTTTTGTACGCTGGCAAAAGCGCAGAGCTTCAATGAATTGCAAACTTTCAAAACCCGATACAACCGCTGGCTATCTGAAAGTCATAGTGCCGCTGAATATGGGTATCTCACGCTGAAGGCGCGCTTTGAGCTAGAAGACGTTGATTTCGTATGGCTTGATATCTTTGCTAATGAAGAAACTCGCAACGTTAGTGCAGAAAGCTGGAGCGGTACCGGCGTAGAGCGAGCATGGAATGCCATGACGTCTTGCGAGAATTTTGAATTTAGCAGCATCAAAATACGAAGCTAAACCTGTCAGAAACACCCAAGGTTTTTAACAAAGCCCTTTCTAAAGCGCTTTGAGCCCAACGATAATCTGAGGCTGCGCAGGGTCTGGGTCAGATACCTGAGTTAGATACCTGAGTCAGATAGTCGGCAGGCCTTTCATCACATGACCACGCTCTGTAAAGCTCCAGACCAAGCCTAGGTTTTCAACATACATAGGATCACCCAGAGGGTCTGGGCAGATTTGCAGGGGCGCGAGCTGGTTTTTTGCCGTCTTAACGACACGGCAAGCACAATCGATGGAAAAATTACGGGTTTGCTCATCTTTATTAGACGACTGGCCATAGGCCTTAAAACTTTTGTGCTGGGGGCGTTTTGGAATCGGTGCGCCAGAGTCACGTTCTTAAAGCGCCCAAACCTGCAGAAACATTTAACACGCTAAGCCCGTTTCTTAATCTTCGGCGGACGACTTTAACAACTTTATTACAATTGGGAATGAATACTCTTGAGATGGGCGATGCCTGCTCGCTTAAAACATCCGACTCGGCGTATTTAGAGAGAAAAACATTCCAAATTTTTAGGGGCGCTGGCAGTATCTAGTCATGCCTTGGCGGAGATAATACCGCCTTATACCCGACCCGATGACTGCAAATGCCAGACAAGCTAACCCTGATCACCGATCTTCAATCGCTCTCGTACAATGACGCTATCGCGTTCATTAACGATCTACCTTTTGCCTATTACCGTGCTGATCTTGACGGCCATGTGCTTGCGGCGAGTGCCAAGGCGGTGCAGATGTTTGGATACGACCGAGTGGAAGATATTATCAACGTCAACCTCACGGATTACTACGTGGCGTCTGATGGCAGAAAAAAATTTATGGCTGCCTTAGGTGAAGGCAAC
>QXYP01000118.1:0-1428 GCA_009886815.1 Halieaceae bacterium | reverse complement strand
ACGAGGCGGAGATGCGTGGGCCAAAAGGCAACTTTTGGCTCGCGACAACCGCCAAGATCGTTTATGACGCGCAGCAAATTCCTATCGCCGTAGAGGGACTGGCACAAGACGTAACAGAGCGTAGAAAAATATTTGAAAATCCCGGTCAAGGCACCCTCTTTTTTGAAGCCTTTGCGTCTGCAGCAGACCTCGGGGTGGGGATCACCTCGGTTAACGGAGAGGTGATATTTGCCAATGCCCAAATGTTAGAGCTCATGGGCCTTGCCAAGGTCGAGTTAGAGATGAGTAATATCTTGGCGGCAATGGAACCCAATCTACGTAAGGTTGCAGAAGCCTCAATAGAAACAGTGCTTAATGGCGGCTCCGTGCATCAGCAGGAGGTGCTGATTGCCGCGGAGGGGAAAAAGGCCTGGCGTGGCTTCTCTATGTTTCTAATGGAACATCCAACATTTAAAGAATCCTACATCTGCACAATTATTCAGGACATCTCCGCACGGAAGGCTCAAGAATCGCAGCTCATTCAGTCTTCAAAACTTGCCTCTATTGGCGAGCTGGCGGCGGGTATCGCCCACGAAATTAATCAACCCCTCAATGTTATTCGCCTTGCGGCAGTTAATTTGCGCAACTACCTCACCAAGACGTCAGTTCTGGACGATAAAACTGAAGACAGCTTAGTACGCATCAACACCCAAATAGGGCGCGCAGCCAATATTGTGCGACAACTACTACTCTATGGGCGCGAGGCCGACGATACAGAAAACTACTGTGATCCCTCTGTAGCTATAGAGAATAGTGCTCAAATGATTCAGCAAACACTCAAAGTTGAAAATATTTCTCTGACAATCAATGACCTGCCGGAGCCAGTGACCCTGTGCTGCAACCTGACTAAGTTTGAACAAGTGGTGATGAATTTAATTGGAAATGCGAAGGACTCCATTCTCGATCGCCGTAGAACGGACGATAACAGCGCCCTCATGGGCAATATCACTATCGCCCTGCACCGCGAGGTCGATCATCTTGAGATTAAGGTAACTGACAATGGCATGGGTATCCCAGATGATTTACGAGATACCATCATGGAGCCCTTTGTTACTACAAAAAAAGTAGGGTCTGGCACGGGCCTGGGCTTATCGGTGAGTCAGGGTATTGTTACTGCCGCAGGCGGCACCTTACAATTTTTAGATGTTTCAGATGGTGCCTGCGCCCAAATTATCCTGCCACTTAGCACTGAATCGTAAAGCACTGTCGTCCTTGCCAAGGCTTGCTGCCCGATATATTTAAATAAATTTTTTGGCAAATATGTCCGTAAGTTTTGTGTGGGACGTCGTCCATTTACGGGACGGATACGCAGCCACACCGAAAATCGCCGTGACCCCCAAACGCTAGAAAAATAAGTGTCAGCACCGGGGTAATCCGCAATACACCAAA
>QXYP01000117.1 GCA_009886815.1 Halieaceae bacterium | reverse complement strand
CTTCGTTAAGGGGTAACGACTTTAGGCCGCGTGTTTCAGTAGCCATGACAACTTGGTCGACGAGGTAAATATAATCAGGATCTTTTTCAACTCGAGACTTATGACGCTCGTTAAGTGTAGGCAGCAGTGACGAGAAGAGGCTGTATTCGCGATGTCTTACGGGCGAGATTTGATCCCAATCGAGAGCATTGTCGAGGGCGCTCTCACCGATTTCATCAGCGTCAAATAGTGAAGGAAAGTCAATATCCGGCACCACACCTCTGTGCTGGGTCGAATCACCGGAGATGCGATAAAACTTGCTCTCTGTCACCTTGAGCTGTCCCTCGGGCATGCCTAGCAGAGTTTGCACCGTTCCCTTACCGAAAGAGCGGTCGCCCAGCACAATGCCACGGCCGTAATCCTGTATAGCTCCGGCAAAGATCTCCGAAGCAGACGCACTCAGTCGATTGATTAACACGGCGACAGGCCCCTGATAATAAGCGGACCGTCGCCGCTTGCCATCACGCCACACCTTTCGTTCGGCACTACGAATTTGTACGGTGGGCCCGTATTCAATAAACAGCCCGGTAAGATCGTTGGCCTCCTGCAAAGATCCGCCGCCATTATTTCGCAGGTCAACCACCAAGGCCTCAGCCCCTTGAACTTGAAGTTCATCGATCAATTTTTTAACGTCTCGTGTGGTCGATTTATAGTCTTCATCACCACGTCTAAGGGCTGCAAAATCAATATAAAAGGCCGGTATTTCGATCACCCCCACTTTTCTGGTGATGCCGTCTGCGTCTTCCAGTTCTAACAGTTCGCTTTGTGCTGCCTGCTCTTCTAACTTGACTTTATTGCGCTCGATTGCAACCACTTGGCGCTGGTCTGTTTTGCCTTTCCCCGGGATTACCTCGAGTCTGACTGTTGTCTCACGGGGCCCTCGAATGAGGTCGACAACCTCATCTAAGCGCCAGCCAACAACATCTTCAATGGGACCTTCAGTACCCTGGCCAACGCCAATAATGAGATCCGACGGTGATAACTCTCCCTGTTTGTCGGCTGGCCCCGCAGGAACCAATCGCACGACCTTGGTGTATTCGTCGTCGACCTGCAGCACAGCTCCAATACCATCGAAGGAGAGACTCATATTGATATCAAAATTCTCAGCACGCCGCGGGGAGAAATACGAAGTGTGGGGGTCATATAATTCGGTCAGTGCGTTTGCATAAATCGCAAACACGTCGCGCTCGTTGTACTGATCAAGCCTATTGAGCTGGTTGCCATAGCGTTTACTCAGTGTGGGCGCAATCTCCTCGGAAGGTTTGTCGGCAAGCTTCAAACTGAGAGCCTGATTTTTTAAACGCTTGCGCCAACGATCGTCTAATTCAGCGGACGAAGTGGCCCAAGCAATATCGTCGCCATCTATCGGCAGGTATTCCGTGACGCCGTAGTTGAATTCAGGCACTGCTGTGGGCAACTCCACCAGTATGGCATCGAGCCGCGCTTTTAAATTGGCCTGATATTTGGCAAATATGGTGAACGCAGGTTTCAGGTTTCCATCTCGACCGGCATCATCGAGGGTTGTTCTGTAGACCTGAAAGCTGTTCACGTCGTCGAGGGTGAAGAACATCTTCTGCGGGTCTAGCGTATTGATGTAGGCATCTAAGTGCGCGGCTGACAGCGAATCATCGTAGCGCTTGCCCTCGTAATGGCGGCTTTGCAGCGCATCGATCATTTCACCAAGGGTCTCCCCCTGAATAGCCTCAGGCGCTAGCGCCCAAGCTCGAATAGAACTCAGGAGTGCGGCGAGAGCCAGCCAACGAAAGCGGATAGGGGTTTTTAGCTGCATCGCGTGTCTAGTCCAACGTCAATGGAAGTAAGTACGACAGTATACGTGCCGACAGCCTTGAGCCGATGAGGTCAATTTTACTGATTCGCCCAAGTTATTTTAAAAAGGATGGCCAAACCTTAAATAGACCGCCGAGTTATCACCCGTTCCCTTCGCGGCTTCTATGCGCATCACGACGCCCGATTCCGGTTTTAACAGCCAACTAACCCCTGCGCCAATGCCCGGATAGAGGTCGTCTCCACAGCTCTGGGACTCGGCATCAGGACCGATGCCATCACCAAATAGGCAGCCAACCCCCCCGAAAACAACAACTCCCCAGCGCTCCGTTAATGGCATGCGCAGATCAAATTGCCCCCCGACCGAGTTTTGCCCCAGATAATTTCCTCGGGTGTAACCGGGCACGATGACCGATGAGTACCCTGAAACGGGCGCGTCATTGGTTAACCGCGTGTAGGCCTGTATCGCTAGCACCGCCTGAGGCGCATTCGCGCTCGTGAACCAGTGCCCCAGAGAACTGTAATGGCTGAAATTGCCTCGCAATGCATTAAAGTCGCCGTCACTGTTTAAGAGCGAGTCCTCAGGCAAAAGCCCTTCAGGTACGTCACTACTGTCGAGAATGGGCTGATCGTCACTACTGCTATACCGTGTGCCATCAATGACCAAATGGCTTCCCGTCGTCGGGTTTCGCACGTGGTTGCGATTATCCATTTCTACAACTAAGCCGAAGCCTGTGGCGTTAAACCCCATAAGACCGACTTGTTGGTCTACCAATCCCTCCGGTGGAGGAATACCAATGGCATAGTTTGTGCGAACGAGCTGGCCACCAAAAAACCAGTTGCCCGCGACTCTATAGCGGTAGCGCATAAATATTGATTGCAGGTCGTCGGTCGTTTTAACGGTTTTACCACTGCCCAAAAAGTCGTCGTATTCGTTATTTATTTCGCCGTATGCCGCACCCGCTACTAGCCGATGGTGATCTCTGCCCCAATAAAGATCTGCAAATACGCCACCGACCAAGGAGTCGGTATTTGAGTAGGAGAGTGATGCACCCGTTAAAGATATGGGAGATGCCTCGTCGAATCGATGCAGATAAGCCGCAATTGCCCCAAGGTTTCTGCCTAGCTTTGGATCGACGCTAAAGGTCGGTGTGAGAAGCCAAGGACTATCGCGCTGCGCCTTGTCTGAATCCGCCGTTTGTGATTTCTCTGCTTCTGAAGCGTCATTACCTTTATCCAAATCTTCAGCAATAGCTGACGCGGTGCCGGTGGCAGCAAGGCAAATTGATAGGCTCAGATAGATAAATCTTTGAGAAACGCTGTGCACGAATTGTAGCCTCGAAATCGGTAAAAGGAGCCGCAGAGTTTACTGGTAAGAATGAGTCTGTAAGACCATCTGCGCGAGAAATATGCAAAATAGTCACCTATTGAACAAGAGCGCCACAAGAAAAAGAAACGGGGACGCGTGCCTTCCCGGGTTAATGCTTTAAATGCACAAAAACCGGATGCTTTGACGCGCATTGCACTGCAAAACCAGC
>QXYP01000116.1 GCA_009886815.1 Halieaceae bacterium | reverse complement strand
CCTTGGCGGACAATAAGAGAAGGCAACCCATAGCTGCGCTAAACATGCGGTGACGGTTTTTCATCATAGTTTTGATCCTGGAGTGCTGGGTGCTTGGCGGGGCGACAGACTGATACTTTTACGGGCAGAGGGTACACCGTGCTTCAGATCTTGGCCTAATATTTATTAGACTGGACGGACCTGCATGCCTCCCAGTTGTTGAAGGAGTCCCCGCTGTTGAGTGAGTCGCAACTAGCGGGTTAGCCCCTAAGGTACTTTTGCCTCACCACATGGGTTCCATGGTTGTCCAAATTCGTTCGTTGTTTGTTATCCATGGGGCTTGTTTAGATGGCCCCTTGGGGTTGAGAGGCTGTTGCTGGGTTGCGATTCAATGAATGCGCACTTCCTGCTTCAGCAGCTCTTTTTGCACGGCCCCAACAGACAGATCCTTAAAGTCACGGTCCTCCTTCACTGCTAGGGCGGCCGCAACGCCGGCACCTTGGCCGGTGACCGTGCAACACATCATATTGCGCGTGGCCGCATGGCTCACGCGATCGCCACCGGTAATTCGGCCGGCACAAATCAGGTGTTTGACCCTATCGGGAAGCAGGGTGCGGTAGGGAATCTGAAAGTAGCGTCCGGTGGTGGGCAGAATGAGAATGCCATACCCGTCAATAAACTCGGGGAAGATGCCAATGCTGTCGTCAAAGCGCCCCTGCTCACGAACATCGTGCTCGGTCATGTTGTAGTGGGCATCAATCTTGCGCGTGTCTCGAATGCCCAGAGTCATACCAAAGTTGCGAAGTTTGGCACCCTCACAGCCGGGCATAAACTGCTTTAAGGCTTCAATAGCCATCATGGCCTGCTCGCGACCCTTCATCTCCCCACGGGTGAGATCGTCGGGGTTGGTGCCGTCATAGCCCAGCAGGTGCACGAGGTTGAGGTAGGTGAGGTCGCCGCTGTCATAAATAGCGCCCCAAGTGCCTGCGATGGTGTCGAGGTTGGCGGGAATCAGGCCCGCCTCCCGGGCCTGCTCGAAAGGCTTGCGTAAAAACGGCGAAAACATCTCGTCTTCCTTACCGGTGGTTTCTACCGTCCACTGACCGTAAGCCCAGTCCCGGTAAGTCTGGGGGTCAGCTTTTACCTGTTCAATAAAACGCTGCTTGTTAACCCCGGACATAGAAAACATGACCGACGTGCCTATCATGTCCTCGGGCGCTTGCTTAAGGGTGGTCGCGCCGGCTCTGTGGGCAACATCGGCATCCCCTGTGGCATCGATGACCCGCTTGGCTAAAATAGCCTCACGCCCTGCTTTGCTCTCAACAATGGCGCCCACAATACGGTCGCCCTCCATGAGGGGCGCGACAAACATGCGATGGAGCATAGGCGTAATGCCCGCTTCAGATACCAGGGTATCGGCCACCCACTTAAAGGCTTCGCCATCAATAGCATGGCTATTAGATTGGGGCTCTTCTACGGCTGCGCCGGCACTGACCGCGCGCTGCTCAAATTCAATGCCCAGGCCCTCACTGTCTACGGTCTGTTCGTGGCGATACCAGGCGAAGCCCTCGACACCCACGGCAGTGATGTTTCCGCCGAAGCAACCAAAGCGCTCCAAAAGGGTCACCTCAACGCCGCATCGCGCCGCCGCAATGGCAGCCGCGAGCCCTCCGGGTCCCGAGCCAATAACGAGCACGTCGGTTTGATGGATTACCGGAACGGTTCTAGCGGGTTCCTCGATGTGCATAACGCCTCCTATGGATCTCTATTCCCAGCGGATTGTGGTCGGAGCCGACCTTAGCGGCATCGTACAAGCTTTGGCGTTTAGAGGGGATATATAAGCCCACCTGATCACCAATAGTTGATACCAGTTTGCGGCACATTGGCAGTCGTGCTGCAAGGGCATAATCGGTTTGATTTTTTGGGTTCAATCGCGTTATAACTGGGCAAAATTCGTACAAAAACGAAACGGCTCAGTCCCATGAGTCAAATTGAGGAGCGCTGGAGCAGATTTTGAATTTGCTTCTAGCCACAGGGGGTCCCAATCTATGAGTTCTATCACTAAACCGTATTCCTATCGTCCAAGGCGGGCTAATCGACCACTGGCAATGGCCGTTGCGGCTGCCTGTGGCGCTGTTGGCGTGGCAGGAGGCGTTGCCATTCCTGGTGTTGCCCAGGCGCAAATTGAAGAGGTCGTTGTCACGGCGACACGTCGTTCTGAGAGCGTTCAAGAAGTACCGATGAGCGTATCGGTGCTGGGGGAGACCCAGCTTCAGGACCTCAACATCACAGATATGGAAGATTATCTGATGATGCTGCCCAACGTGAGCTACGTCACCCTAGGCCCAGGTTCGGGTAATATTTACATTCGCGGGGTATCCAGTGGCGGCGAGAGCACCCTGGGCGCCAACCCCAGTGTTGCGGTCTATCTCGATGAGCAGCCGGTGACATTGGTCGGTAACTACCTAAACCCCCACATTTATGACGTCAATCGTATTGAAGTATTGGCGGGGCCTCAGGGTACGACCTTTGGTGCCAATGCCCAGTCGGGTGCGATGCGTATCATCACCAATCAGCCTGAGCTTGGCGAATTTTCAGGCGGTTACAGCCTCGATACCAGCCAAGTGAAGAGCGGTGACCCGAGTTATCGCGCCGAAGGCTTTGTGAACATTCCTATCGGTGAGCGTGCTGCTTTGAGAGTCATGGGTTTTTACAAGCACGACGGCGGCTATATCGATAACGTGCAGGGCTCACATACCTTTAAGCGTGGTTACATTCGCGCGGGTCTTCCCGAGGGCAGTCCTCTGAGAGACATTGCCTCAGACTTTACGGCGAGTAACGCCGATATTGCCAAGGAGAATTTCAACGAGGCGACAACTTTTGGTGGCCGCGCGGCGCTTCGGGTTGACCTGAACGACTCTTGGACCTTTACCGCCACGGCCATGATGCAGGATCTTGATCGCGAAGGTGTTTGGGATCACGACCCCACGATTGGCGACCTTCAGGTAATGCAGTTGTTGCCCGAGTCCATGACCGACAAGTGGACCCAGTTCTCTGCGAAAATTGAAGGTGAGCTCTTTGGTGGCACCATCACCGCCACGGCAGCCGACCTTGATCGTGATATTGAGGTGTACGCCGATTACTCGTTGTACAGCGATTACTACGTGTCTCAGGGCTTTGTTGATCCCTATTACAACTGTTACGTCAGCTACTTTGGCACTTGTGGCGACCCACGAGAGCAGTTCACCCAAGAGAGTAATCAGGGGCGACAGACCTTTGAGATTCGTTATGCGTCAGACCCCGATAAGCGTTTTCGCTACATGGCGGGTTTCTACTACGTCGACGTAGAAGGCACGAATGACTACGAGTGGCACGTGCTGGGATTG
>QXYP01000115.1 GCA_009886815.1 Halieaceae bacterium | reverse complement strand
CCGAGGACCGCGACCTAGCGCTAAAAGCACTAACCAGCAATCAGGTCAGTCACTCGGAACCCCCAGCAAGCATTGAAATCCATCGCCCTAAGTCTGACTAGAGAGCACCAAAGATTGAGGTCCTCAGTACCTATTGTCCTTTGTGCGCTAGGTGCAAAAAACTAACCCCACGTTCGGCACCAAGAAAAACCGGTATGCTGGCCCATTCTGATTCACTGACAGACAATTGCGATGATCTCCCCCCTCAAACGCTTTTCTTTATGCCTGCTGCACATCTTAGGCATTAGCCTCCTGCTAAGCAGCCCGGTATCTCGGGCAGGGACGGTGATCCACACCACATTTGATTCTCAAGCGCTGCAAGCGCCCTACCCGATGACGGTATACCTACCCGATCAGAACCCCACGCACGGGTCTGCGTATCCGGTCGTTTACTTGCTGCACGGTTCTTTTGGCTCAGAAAATGATTGGCTGGCCCAGGGAAATCTTAAGTCCACGGCCGATAGACTTATTGCTTCGGGAGCCATTCCCCCGACGCTTATTGTCATGCCCGGCGCTCAAAGCTGGTGGCTCAATGGCTATAACGAGCCCGCTGAAGATGCCTTTATCACAGAGCTGCTCCCTCACATTGAAGCCAGTTACCCTGCAGATCGCGCACGCTCAGGACGTTTTGTCGCAGGGCTGTCTGCAGGGGGATACGGTGCCACGCGGTTTGCACTGAAGTATCCCGAGCTCTTCGGTGCCGCTGCGGCTCTGAGTCCCGCCACGTACGTACCGCAGCCCCCAAAGGCATCGTCAGCTTACCGCCACCCCGCATTTTTAAACACCGAAGGTGATTTTGACGCGGTGCTTTGGCAGAACAATAACTACCCAGCTTACTGGGACGATTATGTGTCAAAAAATATCACTGTCCCTTTTTACATCAACAGCGGCGATCACGATGAATTTGATATTGCCCACCATGCGACGGCGTTGTTCAGCACTTTGCGTGAGCAGCAGCCGGACGCCGTCGAGCTGCGAATCGTTGACGGCGCTCATGACTGGCAGGTTTGGGAAAAGACACTACCCGATGCACTGATATTTTTGCTTACCCAGCACGAGTAAGCGTCACTTGACCCATAAAATCAGTTCGCCTAGGCAGTGTCGGGTCACTACTGGCCTATGGATGGCGGTTTTATGGTGAATCAGGGTGGAAAATACAGCCCAATGTCCGCAGTATGTTGTCCCACACACATCTTATTCCTCAAGCGCCCCCAAGGAGCTTTTCTGTGACCGATAACGCTGAATACACACCCCCCGCCGTTTGGACTTGGGAAAATGACAACGGCGGTCGTTTCGCTAATATCAATCGCCCGACAGCGGGCGCGCAGTCGGAGAAGGACTTACCCTTGGGAGAACATCCTCAGCAACTTTATTCTCTAGGGACTCCTAATGGCGTGAAGGTCACCATTATGCTCGAGGAGCTACTGGAGCTCGGTGAAGCAAATGCCGAATACGATGCCTGGCTGATCAATATTCAGGAGGGTGCACAGTTTTCGTCCGGATTCGTCGGCGTCAATCCAAATTCAAAAATACCCGCACTCCTTGATCGCAGCGGAGACAAACCCGTAAGAGTATTCGAATCGGGAGCAATCTTGCTTCATTTGGCTGACAAGTTTGGTCATTACATGCCTAAAGACGGTGACTCCCGGGCCGAAGTTCTCAGCTGGCTGTTCTGGCTACAGGGTTCAGCCCCCTACTTAGGGGGAGGGTTTGGGCATTTTTATGCCTATGCACCCTTCAAAATGGAGTACCCCATTAACCGCTTCAGCATGGAAATAAAAAGGCATCTTGACCTTTTAAATCAGAGACTTGCAGAGCATACCTATCTAGCCGGTGAAGATTACACCATTGCTGACATTGCCACTTGGCCCTGGTACGGAGCTCTGGCAAAGGGCCTGCTGTACGGGGCAGGAGAGTTTCTAGAGGTCGAGAGCTACACGCATGTGCAGCGCTGGGCCGATTTAGTCAGTGAGCGACCTGCAGCTAAGCGCGGAAGGCTAGTAAACAAGGCTTGGGGAGACGAAGACAAGCAGCTGCTTGAGCGTCACAGCAGCGCTGACTTCGATAAGATTAACTGGCGCTGAGGCTTTGCTTCGATTCAATCGACACCCCAAGGCGTTAGGGTGTACACTCGCCGCCCGCTGCGCACCTATAACAACAAAAAATTGCAGATGCACTGACCTAATTAAAGAAGGGGGTTGAGCGTGTCAGAATTGAATAAGGTGGCAAGCGCCACATTGTTTACCGATGAAAACAAAGATTTGTTGGCAAAAATGCTGGAAAAGGCACTCTTAGAACCGTTAGTGCCTATGGAGCCCGCCGCGGCACAAAAGTACATGGAACAGGTCGCTGTTCGCACCGCTACCGACAACAGAACCGATATTGAGCTGTTTCAAATGGTGCAGTTGAGTAGCAGTGAGTCTACCTATGTGATGCGCTTCGCCCTCTTTGAGAATCACCAAGCGATAGGCCTTGATATTATGGACGCCGAGAACGGACAGTTCTTTATTCCAGAGTCATGCCCCATTTGCCAGCTCGCTGAACCGACACTCAACTGAAAATCATGTGAAGGAACGAATAACCTTCGCCACGCTGGTCGCGCTAGTTGCGTATGCGGCCATAGCCACTGACCTTTATTTACCGGCGATTCCAGCCATGGTGGCCGAGTTCGGTGGCAGCACCGCCGATGGTCAGCTCACACTATCCACCTTCATGCTAGGCATTGCCGCAGGGCAACTTATTTTTGGCCCTTTATCTGACTACTACGGTCGCCTGCCTGTTGTTAAGCTGGGCACCCTTTTATTTTTAACCACCTCAATTGCCTGTGCACTGGCTTCTTCCATGGAGTTTATGTGGGTTGCCCGGTTGGCTCAGGGCTTAGCCGCCGCCAGCGGACCGGTAATAGCGCGGGCTATCGTAAGAGATCGCTACGAGGGCCCCAAGGCCGCACAAATTATGGCAATTCTATCGGGTGCCATGGCCGTCGTACCTTTGATGGCGCCCACGCTGGGGGCATGGCTGCTCATTTTAGTGAGCTGGCGCGCCACCTACCTAGCACTTGCGATTTTTGCCGCCGTCGTACTTCTGGGATTACGAAGCTTTGAAGAGTCAGCGCCTCATATCCGTCAAGGCAAGATTGGCATCCTGCCGGTACTGCTGCATTTTTCGACCTGCCTGCGTAACCGACGCTTTGTGGGTTATCAAATCTGTGGCACCGCGGCGTTTTCGGCCATTCTTGCTTACCTCTCTACCGTTTCTTTTTTCATGCAAGACGTCTTTTCATTGCCGACTCAATACTTCGGTTATGCGTTTGCCATAACCGTGGCCGGCTTCATGGTGGGAGCACTATTGTGCGCCAGGATTGTCATCCACTTAGGCATTAACCGGACTTTAGCCATGGGAACCACCCTTTCACTGTTGGGGGCATTGGGACAATCATTGGGTGCCAGCTTTGCTGAGCCCCCCGTCTTGCTATTGGCAGGGTGTTCCTTTGTGATGTTTTTGGGGGTCGGCTTTACATCAGCAAACGCAACCATGGGGGCTTTGTCACTCTTTCCCGATCATGCCGGCTCAGCTTCTGCGGTTTTTGGCTTCACACAGTCTTCCGTCGCCGCACTCGTTGGTATATGCGCCGGTCATTTTTACGAAGGGTCACTGACTTCAGTCACCACGATCATGCTTATCTGCGCAGGCATTGGTATGCTCGGTCTACCATTAGCTCGAGCACAAATACCCGTAAGGGGGAGTAGCTGGATTCGCCTAAGGAGCCGATAATATCAACGATTAGGCGGGCCCCTGAAGGTCCCTGTTTCTAAAGGAGGTCACTGTGCACGAAATCAATAAGGACATGGAAGTTCTCACGCAAGCCATCGTTCGCTATGCCATCGAAAGGGTGCGCATGGATCCACCAACCCTAGACTGCGCACGCCCCGAATCCGAGCTACAGGCCATGGCTGGGGAAACCGTTACCGCTGATGGACTGGGAGGTCTGGAGGCGCTGCGCGTCTTCACCGACGTGTTAGCCCCCGCATGCCTATCGGTCGATCACCCGCGTCTACTGGCGTTTGTACCTGCAGCACCCACAGAAGCCGCCACCTTGTTTGATTTGGTGGTTGGTGCCTCCAGTATTTTTGGTGG
>QXYP01000114.1:958-4323 GCA_009886815.1 Halieaceae bacterium | reverse complement strand
CTACCGTGGGTACTAACGTGGCCTCAGATGCACTGTCTAATCTCGCATCTGCAGGTGTTACTGGCGGTGCGCTGGTGATCGTTGGCGAAGATTACGGTGAGGGCTCTAGCATCATGCAAGAGCGCAGCTATGCCTTCGCCATGAAGGCGCAAATGTGGTTGATGGATCCCCGCCCCAATTTGACCAGCATTACCGAAATGGTGGAGCGGGGCTTTGAGTTGTCTGAGGCTTCTAATACGCCGGTTTTTTATATGATGCGCATTCGCGGGTGCCATGTGACCGGCGAATTCCTTGCCAAAGATAATCTAGCGCCAGTCTTCAATAATCAGGCGCCTGTGGTGCCTCAGCGCGAGCCAGAAAAAATTATTTTGCCGCCCTATGTGTATGAGCAGGAGCGGGAGAAAATTGCCCAGCGTTTGCCCGCTGCGATTAAATTTATCCGCGAGCAAAAACTCAACGAGCACTTCCCGGGTCATTATGAGTCTCTTGGCATCATCACCTGCGGCGGCTCATACAATACGGTTATTCGAGCGTTACAGCGACAGGGGCTGGCCGATGTCTATGGCAACGCCGAAGTCCCTATTTATTGCATGAACGTAGCGTACCCATTGGTACCTGACGAGTTGGTTGAATTTTGCGTTGGCAAAGAGCAAGTGCTGGTGCTCGAAGAGGGGCAGCCCGAGTATATCGAGCAGGGCATACAAACCATTTTGCGACGTCGAGACATTCAGACCCGAGTGTATGGCAAAGATATTATGCCCATGGCCGGAGAGTACACTGGCCAAGTCATGTTGGAGGGAGTCACTCGATTCCTGTTGGCCGCTACGGGCGTGGATATTCCTCTGGAATTGGATATGGCGTCGGTGCTGGCCCTACAAACGCCGGTGAGCGATGACGATATCGCTGCGCTCATGGAGAATTTGCCCCCCAGACCTGCGGGACTGTGTACGGGCTGTCCGGAGCGGCCCCTGTTTTCTGCGATCAAGCAACTGCAGGAAGAGATGGGCCCTTTCCATATTTCATCAGATATTGGCTGCCATTCATTTGCAACGGCAGCCCCTTTTAATCTAGGCAATACCATTATGGGTTATGGATTGTCTCTGGCAAGTTCCTCCGGCATGCGCCATGCGCTACCCCATAAAGCGATCAGCATTATGGGGGACGGCGGTTTTTGGCATAACGGACTGACCAGCGGAGTCACCAGCGCGGTATTTAATGGCCATGACGGTCTACTCATTATTATTGACAATGGCTATTCCGCTGCGACCGGTGGGCAAGATATTCCCTCTTTGGTCGAGCCGAATTTAATCGCTTCGACCATCGATGCGCCTCGCCCTCAGCGTGAGCAGTGGCAAAATATAGAGGATGCGTGTCGAGGTGCAGGTGTCGACTGGTTGCAGACGGTCAGCACTTACAATATCGAAGCCATGAAGAGCACGTTGCGTGAAGCATTAACAACAGATGCACCGGGGCTCAAAGTTGTGATTGCCGAAGGTGAGTGCATGCTCAACCGTCAGCGGCGGGTTAAGCCGCTGCTTAAAAAAGCGATCGATACAGGACAGCGTATTGATCGAGCGCGGTTTTATATTGATGCTGAAACTTGCACGGGCGATCACGGATGCATTCGGCTATCAGGTTGTCCCTCGTTAACAATAAAGGACAACCCAGATCCGTTACGTATCGATCCGGTCTCCTACGTCGATAACAGCTGTGTGGGCTGCGGGGTCTGCGGAACTAATGCACATAGCGCAGTGCTGTGTCCGTCGTTTTCCCAGATAGATCTTGTTTATAACCCGACACGTGCAGAGCGACTGCAGCATGGATTTCGCCAGCGCATCCGCAATTGGTGGCGTGAACGTGACCTTCGTCGAGTGAAGTCGGTACAGTTGTGACTGCGCCCCAGAAAACTATCAATATGCTAGTTGCTGCTCTGGGAGGCGAGGGTGGTGGCGTGCTCACTAATTGGTTGATTGAGGTGGCAAAGCTGTCGGGCTGGTATTGCCAAAGTACTTCTTTGGCCGGGGTTGCCCAGCGTACCGGCGCTACCATTTACTACCTAGAGTTCATACCTCGATCAGCGAATCAACCCGAACCTGTTATGAGCTTGTTTCCCGCTCAGGGAGATATTGATATCGCAGTGACCTCTGAGATTGCCGAGGCAGGTAGAATGATCAGTCGTGGGTTCATATCACCCGAGCGAACAACCCTCATCTCTTCAGATCATAGGGTTTATGGCATTACTGAGAAAAGCGACACCACAGACGGCACGGCCGATACGGCTTTTATCCTTGATTTGTCGACCCGTTACGCGAGTCGCTTTGTGCATTTCGATTTGTTGGAGTTAGTGCAGCGTCACGCAACGGTGATCTCTGCCGGTTTATTCGGTGCCATCGCCGGTGCAGGGGTGCTGCCCTTTCAACGCGAGACGTTTACTCAGGTTCTGGCGGAAGGCAAGGGGGCTGCCGCAAATCGTGCGGCCTTTGATGAAAGTTTTGAGCGGGCGCAGGCGGGTGGCGTTTCGCTTTACGATCCCGAGCCAATCGTTGTATTTGGGTTGCCCCAGGCGACTACGCCCCTTGGGTCCAGACTGTTACCGTTGATCGAGGGGCTGCCTGAAGAGGTTCATGAGGTTGTGTATCACGGGGTCTTGCGTTTACTGGACTATCAAGACGAAGCTTATGCCTCGGACTTTATCCGGCGAGTGACGGAAGTGGCTGCCTCTGATGCCGGACACGGCGGCTATGAGCTTACTAGAGAGACTGCGCGCTGGTTAGCGCTTTGGATGGCATTTGAAGATATCCCAAGAGTCGCTCAGCTCAAGTGCCGACCTGCTCGAGACGCTGAAATTCGTGAAGAGGTACGTGCAGCGCCGGGACAGTTTATCCACGTTACCGAGTTCTTTCATCCGCGTGTTGAGGAGGTGGCAGCACTGCTCCCCAAACAATGGGGGCAGCGATTGCTGAACTCCGATGTTTTGAAAAAACTATTGGGGTCGATGCTAGGCGCCAAGAAATTACGAACAGACAAAGTGCTGACACAATGGACGCTGCGACGATTAGCGGCTTTGAAAAGTGGTCGCCGCAAGAGCCTGGGTTTTAGTCAGGAATGGGCCATGATTGAAGTTTGGTTTTCTGCGGTGTTGGCGGCGCAGTCCTATGATGTTGCTAAAGCCATTGCTGATTGCGGTGGCATGGTTAAGGGCTACGGTGCCACGCGACATCGGACAACGTCACGGTTGCTGGTTATTTTAGAGTCGGTAAAGACGATGGCAGTCGTGGACGCAGATTTCATTCGACGCGCACATAAGGCGGCTATGGCGGGAGAAGATGCTGCTGAGTTTGACGATGTGATGCGTAATCAGCCTT
>QXYP01000114.1:0-948 GCA_009886815.1 Halieaceae bacterium | reverse complement strand
CCTTCAGCCGAACCCGTTCTGCAGTGATTCAGCAATTAACAACTGCTTGGGCCCGATATTTTCCTGGCGTTGCCGTAGCGAGCGCCGTGGCACTTGCGGCGTCTTTTATCGCTGAGCGCTACGGTGCACCGGCTATGCTGATGGGCTTGTTACTGGGCATGGCCTTTCACTTTTTAAATGAAACCCCTCGGGTGGGCCCCGGTTTAGAGCTTGTCGCCGTTAAAGCTTTGCGCATGGGTGTGGCGCTGCTGGGGCTACGTCTTACTTTGGCCGATGTTGCCTCATTAGGTTGGACGCCGATATTACTGGTGATATCGGCAGTACTTACGACATTGTTGTTTGGTGTTGTGCTCGCTCGAGTGTTGGGCTGTGATCGCCAATTGGGCGTGCTCACAGGCGGCAGCGTAGCAATCTGTGGTGCTTCGGCGGCGATGGCCATTAGCAGTGTGCTGCCCAAAGGGCCTGATACTCAACGTCAAACGCTATTTACCATTATCGGTGTGACCAGCTTGAGCACCATTGCCATGGTGTTATATCCCATTATCGGTGACGTTCTGCAGTTTAATGAAAAAGAGATGGGTATCTTCATTGGCGCTACGATTCACGATGTTGCGCAAGTGGTTGGGGCCGGATATAGCGTATCGCCTGCGACGGGGGACTTAGGGACATTTATCAAATTGCTAAGAGTGGCAATGTTGGTCCCGGTTGTGCTGATGATAGGCATTATTTTTCGCAACAAAGCTAGCGCCGCCGCAAACCGAGAAAAGGCGCCTGCCATTCCGCTATTTCTCATTGGCTTCATTGCTTTATTCGCACTAAATAGCTCAGGGTTGGTGCCCGAAGGTTTGGGGCAGCCCATCGCAAGTCTGGCCCCTGTGCTTCTATTGTTAGCGATTGCCGCTCTGGGAATACGGACCTCTATGCAAGAGGTCATGACTATTGGGTTGA
>QXYP01000113.1:2313-24905 GCA_009886815.1 Halieaceae bacterium | reverse complement strand
GCGTGAAAAAAGATAATCCCTACAAAAGCCGCGATACCGGCCACTAAGACAGACAGCAACATCTACTCAGCACCCCTCAGCAGAAGCGGCGTTTCCTGACCAAAGCCGGTAATTTTCTTCATAAAACTTCCGGTCAAACCGTCGTACAGTTCCACACTCATATCAGTGGGATTAGTCACCAGTACTTTAGGCTCCTCACCTCGGCCCACCGCTAACGAAAGACCCCAGGCTTGGAGAGGAATCCGGAGAACGCGGCGCCTTGCCTCAGGATCGAACACCCAGATCTCACTGCCCCCGGCGTTATGCATACCGTCAACGCCATTAGCCTCAGCGTTCATCAGAAAATAAATGCGACCTAGATCATCCTCACTGTCAATACCGATACCCGAAGGCGCCCAAGCCTCCTCGCCCTTGCCAAATAGCGGCCAGGACGCCATAGGTAAAGCGGCGTTTCCGGTCATGGCAACAGGCTGTACTCGCCCGTCAAAGGCAGGGAAGTAGGCGATATCACCGACCATGGCAGGCCGTTCAAAAATGGGGGAGTCGTCTGAATCAAAAAAAGCTTCACTCATTACTCTGGATTTTTCGGAGCCATCGTCATTGAGCACCACCGTTAGCATGCGGCCGTCGGCACACAATGCACTCAAACCCATGTCCCCGTTTGCATAAATAAAGCTGCAACCTGGAATCGGAATCTCACCGATGACGGCACGGGTATCTAGGTCAACCAGCGTGACCGTTGTCGATGGACTGAGATTAAAAATCGCGAGCCAGCGATCGTTCTTTAAAAGTTGTAGCGCAACACGCTCGGGCATACCCATAAAGCGCTTGCCAGTGGGGAGCATGACCTCGGCAATCGCCGCAAGATTTACCGTGTCCCAGATTGTCAGCACGTCGATACGATCGCCGCGGGTACCTCGAGTATGAAACGTCTCAACCGCAAAGATTTCACCCCGCGAGGGCGCCTCAATAAAGGTGCCCATCAAACTGACAGGAAACAGCCCTTTCACTTGATCGCCAATCGAATCCTTGTCAGTGTCTAAGAGATAGACCTTTCCATCAGACATGTGGAAGAAGGCCGCGTCATGAACAAAAAACCAGTCAGCCGGATATCGCGCTGGCAGCGTTTCGATGATGCCGGTTGGCTCTACAGGAAGTGGTGGCTGGGTCTCCTGCGCGCTGGCCAGAACAGCCACGGCGGCCAGTAGCGCCACAAATAAGCCTTGCTTAACCATGATTATTCCTCGCACTGTGATCAGCCTTTAGAAATTTGTAAGGTTTGGATGTTGGTGTATTCCACCAGCCCGTAGCGACCAAATTCAACGCCAACGCCTGACTGTTTAACGCCGCCAAAAGGCGCATCAGGTTGAATCATAGCGTGATTGTTGACCCAGGCAGTACCGCACTCGAGTCGTGAGGCTAGCTTTTGCGCGGCAGGCACGTCACTGGACCACACCGAGCCGCCAAGGCCTACCGACACCGCATTGGCTCTTTCCAAAGCATCTTCAACATCTGAAAAACTCACGACAGGCAGGATGGGACCAAAAGGCTCCTCCTGAACCAATCGACTGTTTTCGGGTATATCCTTAACAATCGTTACCGGAAAGAAATACCCCGGACCTGGCATGGGCTCACCACCACTCAAGAAAGTCGCGCCATCGGCCTTAGCAGATTCTGCAAGCTCACAAACCCGGTCGTACTGCATTTTATTTTGGATGGGGCCAAAGTCTGGGCTCTCTGAAGCCGGGCCTGTTTTAACGCTCTGCGCAATGGCCGCAAGGGCATCGCACATCTCATCGTAAATGTCTTCATGCACGTAGAGCCGCTTCAAAGCTGCGCAAGTCTGACCATTGTTGATCATGGCCGTTGCAAAAATCTTACCCGCTGCCTCTGCCACATTGGTATCGGGCAATACAATTGCCGCATCGTTGCCCCCGAGTTCCAAGGTGAGGCGCTTTAAGTTATCAGCAGCGGCTTCCATAATCCGCTTACCCGTGCGGGTTGAACCGGTGAACACGATTTTATCGATGTCAGAGTGAGATGATATCGCCGCCCCTAACGCGCCCTTGCCAGTGACAATGTTCACGACACCAGGGGGCAATAAGTCACTGATCAAATGCATCGCTTTCAGCACCGTAAGGGGTGTGTACTCAGAAGGCTTCGCCACCACGGTACAGCCAGAAAGTAGACCGGGAATTATGTGCCAACAGGTGATTAACAGCGGGTAATTCCAAGGAGTAATGGAACCCACTACGCCCACAGGTTTGCGGTGCACCTCAATGCGCGCCTCGTCGTTGTCCTGAATAACCTCAATGGGTAAATCTAAGCTGGCCGTGTATCGTATCCATGCGAGACTGCCCCCGAGCTCAAACATAGCGCCTAAGCCGGCAAAGCCCTCAATGGGCTTGCCCTGTTCTTCGCTAAGGAGCTGAGCGAGCTCTCCAATATTTTCTTCTAGCCGATCGGCAATTTTTAAGATGAGTGCTCTGCGGTCATCCATAGACCGCGCGCTCCAGTCGGGTAACGCGCTTCTAGCCGCTGCTACAGCCTCATCGAGCTGGGCGAGACTGGCCTCCGGCACTGTCGCTATGACAGTCTCAGTTGCAGGATTAATCACCTCAATTGCGTGTTCCGCCGTAGCGGCTTCACCGTTTATAAGCATTGAATAATCAGACATAAAATCCCCCTAATTGTAATCTTCAAAGAAGCGCGCTTTCTTTTTATGCAGGCACTTTTAACCGTGCCTTGCGCGACTTACACGCGGCCTACAATGACCGCTGATGTTGCGTTGCACCCTACCCAACCACAATAGGTAACACGTTATGCTTTCTCGGAGTATAACCCTGTCATAACGACACACCAAGACATGTAAATAGCACTTGAAACACGATATGGACGAGGCCATTGACGCGAATACATTCATTAATCAAGCGCCTCTGTCACTGATGGTCCGTATTCTGAGCGCACGAGCAAACGATCGTAGTTTTCCCGATCTATGCCCCCTCTTTCGCTGCGATCTTGCAGTGAAATAACGACCATCACCAATACGGAAGCCGGCATAGTGAACAAGGCGGGATAATCATAAGGAAACAACGCCTCGACGTTACCCAACACAGATACCCAAACCTGAGGCCCCAAGACAATGAGAACAATCGAGGAAACCAGTCCCACCCCCGCGCCATATAAAGCGCCCTTAGTCGTAAAGTCCTTCCAAAATAGCGAAAGAAATAGAATAGGAAAAGTCACCGAAGCCGAAACCACCATAGGAATCGTCGCAATAAACGCGATATTTTCATGTTGGAAAGCAATACCCAGTGAGACCGCGGCGAAACCGATGAGCAGGACACTAATACGGGTTAATCGCAGCTCTGTTTTTGGATCGGGCTTCCCTTTCTTAAGCACCTCCGCATACACGTCGTGAGAAATGGCCGCGGCACCCGAGAGGGTTAGCCCAGCAACCACCGCTAAAATGGTGGCAAAACACACCGCCGACATAAAGCCCGTCAAAATATCTCCGCCCATAGCGGTCGCCACATGGATCGCAGCCATATTACTGCCGCCAATTAGCTTGCCCTGGTCATTAAAAAATTCGGGATTTCCCGCCACATAGGCTATGGAACCAAACCCCAATACCAGCAGGGCAATATAAAAATACCCAATAAATAAGGACGCGTAGTAAGCAGATAGCTTGGCTTGATGCATATTCGGGACCGTGAACAGCCGCATAAGAATATGGGGCAAGCCTACCGTGCCGAACAACATCGAAACCTGAATAGTCAGTATTTGCACAGGGTCGTCAAAGATCGAGCCAGCACGCAATATGCCTTCACCGCTGGGATGATTTGCTGTTGCTTTGCCCAATAAATTAGAGAAACTGAACTCTGAATCTGCCAGTAGTAACGCAGAGATGAGCGTTACACCCGTGAGCAATAAACCAGCCTTGATAATCTGTACCCAGGTCGTGGCCAACATGCCACCAAAGGCAACATAGGCGAGCACCAGCACGCTAACGAGCAAAAGAGCCCACTCATAAGGCAATCCAAACAGCAATTGGATGAGCGTGCCCGCCCCCACCATCTGTGCAATAAGATACATAATAACGATGAGGATCGTGCTAAAAGCTGTGACGAGTCGTATAGGGTCGCGGTCTAACCTTTGAGAGATAACATCGATAAAGGTGAAGTTACCCAGATTGCGCACACGCTTGGCGAACAAAAACATAAATACCGGCCAAGCACCAAAGGCGCCCAAAGACAAAATCAAGCCGTCGAACCCCCCTACATACATCAGCCCTGTGATACCCAAAAAAGACGCTGCAGACATAAAATCGCCCGCAATAGCGAGACCATTTTGAGCGCCTGTTATTTGACCGCCGGCGTTATAAAACGTGGAACTGGTTTTTGTCGACTTTGAGGCCCACCAGGTGACATAAAGGGTAAAAGCAACGAATAGCAGGAACATGCCAATGGCAATAGGATTGACTGCTTGACGTCCAGAAGCGCCTTCGAGGGCACCAGCAGCCAATATAAAATCAGACCACAGCAGCAGAGCAACTCCGGGCACTCCTTTACACAATAGACGCTGCATTATCGCGCCTCCCGGCGAGACAGCAGGAGAAAAATGGTCTCCAGAACAATAAACGTTAAAACGAGAACAACAAACATCAGCAGCGAACCGGTCAATCGAGTTTCACCCAAATAACCACCTAAACGCTCACCCCAACTCGTCCAGTTGAGGGTAAAAGAGAAATAAAGAATCAGGTGTATCCCGGTAAACAACAATCGCTGTCGGGTCTTGCGGTGCACCGCTTCAATATTGGCGTCTGTCATCTTCTACCTCTTATTTTTATGGCGCCTAAAAACGGCTACTACTCACTGCTACTACCCATTCGTGCTCACCCTACGCTTTAGCCTCCAGACCAGCGCTTATCAAAATCGATATGAACGCGCTTAGAAATGGGGTGAGCCTGACAGGTGAGTATCATACCCCGCGCGATTTCATCAGCCGTTAAGCCTCGCTGAATATCCATTTCAACTTCGCCTTCAACCAACAATGCTTTACAGGTTGAGCACACCCCTCCTTTACACGCGAAGGGCAAATCGAGTCCTAAATTCAAACCTGCGTCCAATAAATTTTCACCATCTGCGGCAATGCGAACTTGGCTAGCGCGCCCATCGTTAACCAGCGTGACGTCGCACATTGTTCCGGAAAAAGCCTCTGCACGAGCATGGTGCTTAGCAACCCGCTCTGCTGCATCAGCGGCAGAGCTTCCAAAAAGCTCGTACTTGATTTTATCTTCAGGGATTCCACTATCTCGCAGGCCTCTGGATACCTCAGAAATCATAGATTCGGGACCACACAGGAAAAACCCACCAAAACCCTTTAGATTAAGTATTTTGCGGCTCAACTCCGCCCCTTTCTGATTATCAATACGACCATTGAGCACTGGCGCATCTTGGGTCTCCCGACTCAATATATTGATCCAGTTAAAACGCTCCAGATACTGATTTTTAAGAAAAGATAACTGCTGGCGAAACATAATGCTGGAAGAGCGCTGATTGCCGTAAAGCAAAGTCGCTGTCGCCTTAGGGTCTGCTTCTAATGCCGCTATCAGCATGGACATAATCGGGGTGATACCCGAGCCCGCAGCAATAAATAAATAATTGGTGTCAGTGGCCGCCGCCGGCAGCCCAAAATTTCCTTGGGGGGCCATCACCTCAAGCGTCATGCCGCATTGCACGTGGTCATTGGCAAAATTACTGAAGACCCCGTTCTCAACGCGCTTAATCGCAACTGTAAGCTGCTGGGAGGACGGTGGCGCACAAATTGAGTAAGCCCGACTCACAGGAACATCATCGATAGTTGCTCTAAGAGTCAGGTACTGTCCCGGTTTAAAATCGAATACGTCTTGCAAATGCACAGGCACTTCAAAACTCAGACACACCGCTTGGGAAGTCTCGGGCACTACCCGGGCGACCTTTAAAGGATGAAAGATCGAACTAGACATATCAGATCGCCTTAAATACGTCGAAAGGCTCATGGCAAGCAACACATCGAAAAAGTGACTTACAGGCTGTTGATCCAAACTCACTAATGACTTCGGTATTGACACTCCCGCACTGAGGACACGCGATACCGCCCTTCTCTGGTGACGCCACCCCATAAGCGGTCATTTTTCGCCGTGCCTCGGGGGTTAGCCAGGCTGTAGTCCATGCCGGTGCCAAACGAGTCTCTACTATCACCTGGTGGTACCCACCCGCGGTCAGTGCAGCTCGAGCGTCTTCCTCCATGATCCCTAAGGCTGGGCAACCAATGTAGGTAGGCGTCAGCACCAACTTTACGGCATTACCCTCCCGGCTTATGTCCTGCAAGACGCCCAGTTCGTACAACGAAATCACGGGGATCTCTGGATCCATGACGTTATCCAGCAAATCCCAAATATCGCCTACTGAGGACTCATGGCGACGCCGGCGGCGCGCTAATTCCTCAATCGGTAAAAGAGGAATGCAGTCTGCTGTGGCACTAGTCACTTTCGGGTCACCACTGTAGTCCCGGATAAGCGCGCTGCATAAATTGCATTTCAGCGAGCAGAAATCCGAGGTCATCAGTATGAATACCCTCTCTCCCCCCGGTAACGCCTCCTTGGGCCTCGGGAATCACAAGGGTCGCCGCATGCAGTGTTTCGGTAACGGTATCAAGCCACTCTGAACGTAAACTCGCGGTATTGACTGCGACACCCGTGGCTATCAAGCCATCGAGTAGTGCATCGCACTCAAACATCTCATCGGTATAAATCCAAAGCTGATCCAAGGCATTTTGGCAGCGCTCATGGCTCTCGGCAGTGCCATCGCCCAAACGCAACATCCAATCCCGACTGCGACGCAGGTGATAGCGACTCTCTTTCTCTGCCTTAGCCGCGATCGCCGCCAACTGGCTATCAGCGCTTTTACACAGCGCCTGCGTAAAGGGTAAAGAATAGGCATCGTATAAAAACTGGCGACACAAGGTGAAAGCAAAGTCCCCACGAGGCAGCTCACAAAGCAGCAGATTCGTGAAATCGCGAACATCGCGTTGATAAGCGAAGGTATTCTCAGTCACCTCGCCACCCATGAGGTCGGCCGCATATTGGTAAAACAAACGCGCCCTCCCCACGAAATCAAGCGCGACATTGGAGAGTGCTATATCTTCCTCAAGAAAGGGGGCTCGGCTCATCCACTCGGACAAACGATGACCCATGATCAGAGCATCATCGCCTAATCGCACAACATACCGCGTCAGCGGATCATGCAGCTTCATAAACTGTCGATTCCCTCGGGCAGCTCGTACATCGCCGCATGGCGATACGGCTTATCATCTAAAGGATCATAAAAGCTGTCGCAATCGCTCTCTTGGGACGCCGTAATATCTCGTGACGCGACCACCCAAATACTGATGCCCTCACCGCGACGCGTGTAAACATCCCGCGCATACTCCAGGGCTTGGTGGGCGTCATCGGCATGAAGGCTGCCAACATGCTTGTGATCTAACCCGCGACTTGAGCGAATGAATACCTCGTAAAGCTGAAGTTGGTCAGACATCTAGCCTCCTTACGCCACTTCCGCTGGAACGGCACGACGCTTCGCCTCATAGGCAGCCATAGCCTCACGGACCCAAGCACCCTCTTGATGCGCACTGACATGATGCGCCAAGCGCTGGCGATTGCAGGGCCCATTGCCCGACACAACCCGCTGAAACTCTTCCCAATCGATTGCGCCGAAATCGTAATGTCCCCGCTGCTCATTCCAAACAAGATCGGGATCTGGGACTACAAGCCCAATAGCCTGTGCCTGTTGCACCGCCTGATCGACAAACTGTTGGCGCAGCTCGTCGTTGCTGCGTCGTTTGATTTTCCATTTCATGGACTGCGCCGAGTGGGCAGACTCCGCATCATGGGGGCCAAACATCATGAGCGATGGCCACCACCAACGATTTAAGGCGTCCTGTGCCATATCACGTTGGAGCTCAGCACCCTGCATGAGGGTCATCATAATGTTGTATCCCTGACGCTGGTGAAAGCTCTCTTCCTTACAGATTTTCACCATGGCACGGGCATAAGGTCCGTAGGATGTATTTTGCAGGGAAACCTGATTAACGATGGCTGCACTATCAACCAACCAACCGATGGCACCAATGTCAGCCCAGGTGAGCGAAGGATAATTAAAAATCGACGCGTATTTACTCGCACCGGTATGCAGTCGGTCAATAAGCTCATCCCGAGTAATGCCCAAGGTTTCAGCCGCGGCGTACAAGTACAACCCGTGTCCAGCCTCGTCTTGCACCTTGGCCATCAAAATAGCCTTACGCTCCAAGGTGGGGGCACGGGAAATCCAATTCCCTTCAGGTTGCTCACCAATCACCTCGGAGTGCGCATGCTGGGATATTTGACGAATCAAATTCTGACGATACTTTTCCGGCATCCAGTCTTTGGGTTCAACCTTCTCCTCGGCATCGACCTTCGATTGAAATTTCTCTTCATTGCCTACCAAGGACATATTGTCTTTCATGCTACACACCTACATTCTGTTGTTTTAAACACGCTCAATAATTAGGGCTATACCCTGACCAACACCAATACACATGGTGCACAAGGCATAACGTCCATTGCTACGCCGTAACTCATAGGCCGCTGTGGTGACCAACCTCGCACCACTCATTCCCAGTGGATGCCCCAGAGCGATTGCGCCACCATTGGGATTAACCAGCTGAGCATCGTCGGCAAGTCCCAGAGATCGGGTTACTGCCAAGGCCTGAGCCGCGAAAGCCTCATTAAGTTCAAGCACATCCATGTCGGCCAGTTTTAAACCTGCTAGGGCGAGCACCTTCAACGTCGCCTCGTAAGGGCCATGCCCCATAATTCGCGGTTCAAGACCCGAAGTTGCCATGGCCACCACGCGGGCCAATGGCTCCAGGCCCTGTGCTGATGCGGCTGCCTCAGACGCCAGCAGCAGAGCGCAGGCGCCATCGTTGACGCTGGAGGCATTGCCCGCCGTTACCGTGCCGCCCTCTCGAAAAGGGGCTGGCAGGCCGGCTAAACGCTCTAGTGACGTGTCCTTTCTGGGGCCTTCATCCGAGATCACGCTTAGCGGTTCGCCTTTGCGCTGAGGAATCAACACTGCTGTAATTTCCTGTGCCAGTCGCCCCTCGTCTTGAGCTGCGACAGCCTTCTGCTGGGAGCGCAGGGCAAAGGCGTCTTGATCCGCCCTCGATATTTCAAATTGGCTGGCGAGGTTCTCTGCGGTCTCTGGCATTGAGTCTGTACCCCAACGTTTTTGAAAGACCGGATTCACAAAGCGCCAACCAATAGTCGTGTCGTAGGTCTGTACGTTACGATCAAAGGCTGAGTGCGCTTTACTCATCACGTAGGGCGCACGACTCATTGACTCGACGCCGCCGGCGATCGCCAGACTGACTTCACCGCTTTTGATGGCGCGAGCCGCAGAACCCACGGCATCAAGGCCAGAGCCGCACAAACGGTTTAACGTAACGGCAGGTACCTGCGCTGGCATACCCGCCAAAAGCGCACTCATGCGCCCCACATTTCTATTGTCTTCCCCCGCTTGGTTAGCGCAACCCATCCAAATGTCGTCAACCCTCAACCAATCCGTATTGGGGTTGCGTGCCATCAGCGCAGCGATGGGTATGGCACCCAAGTCATCAGTACGGACCGCTGATAAACCACCGCCATAACGCCCTATAGGAGTACGGACGGCATCACAAATGAAGGCCTCAGTCATTAGCTACCTCTGCTGAATCTAGCCGCACAATTTCACCACCAATCGTCGTCGAATTACCACGAAACTGCGCAACACAATCGCCCGCTTTGTTAGTCACCGTGACGTCATAAAGCCCCGAGCGTTTGCCTTGGTGAACAACACATGCCGTGGCTATTAACAGCTCGTTCAAGTGTGCAGGCTTCAAAAAATCAATGCGAGCGCCCGACGCGACCGTGACAAGATTCCGGCTGTTACAGGCGTAAGCAAAAGCACTATCGGCCAGTGTAAAAAGAAAGCCGCCATGGCATATACCGTGACCGTTAACCATATGGTCTTTGACTGTCATGGCCATTTGGGCACTACCCACCTCAACACTGACAAGCTCCATACCCAGCGCCTGACAGGCTCGATCACTTTGCCACATTGCTGCAGCGACGGCAGAGACTGGCGTAGCTGCCTTCGTGTCGTTGCTCACTGGCCTTTGTACTCCGGTTGCCGTTTTTCCAGAAAAGCCTTCACCCCTTCAGCGTAGTCGTCAGTAAACCCGGCCGTGCTCATCAAGGTTTTTTCGAGTTCTAGCTGCTCATCAAGGGTGTTAGTCATCGACGCCGAAAAAGCTTGCTTAGTGTAGGCAAAACCTCGGGTGGGTTGGGTGGCGAGGTGTTCCGCAAGAGCCATGACCGTATCCATGAGCTTAGCGTCTTCTACCACCTCCCAGATGAGTCCCCATTCCTTGGCCTGCTGGGCAGTAACTTTGGGCATGAGCATCGCCATTCCCTTGGCGCGGGCCATACCGATCATTCTTGGCAGGTGCCAACTACCCCCGGAATCGGGTATCAACCCCAACATGGCGAAAGACTCCACGAACTTGGCCGATTCAGCCGCAAAGACCAAGTCACACGCCAAGGCTAAATTCGCCCCTGCGCCAGCCGCCACACCGTTCACAGCGCATATAACCGGCTTCTCCATACCGGTAATACGCCGGATAAGGGGATTATAAAATTGATCGACCGACTCACCCAGGTCGACACGCTCTCCAGGAGCCACGTTGCGGTCGTTTAAGTCCTGCCCCGCGCAAAAACCTCGCCCGGCGCCGGTGATTACCACGGCACGGATGGCGCGATCCTCAGCGGCAGCTTTTAACACTTCGGCCACCTCTCCGTGCATGGCCGCGGTAAAACTGTTCAAGCTGTCAGGTCTATTTAAAGTAAGACAAGCGACACCGCGGGCGACCGTGTACTCGATATGCTCATAAAGCATTGATCATGCCTCCTGTCGCTCAACCAGCGTCAGAATGTCATAGACAGCAACGGGGCCTCCGTCTTGATTCGTCACTTCGACCGCCCACACCACAACGCCATTGGGCTTTTCGTCACCGCGCTGGGCCTTTTTAATTTTACGCTTTACGGTCAGCTTGCACTGAATCGTAGTGCCGGCGGGTACGGGCTCAACGAAGCGCAGGTTCTCAAGACCATAGTTTGCAATAACGGGCCCCGGTGCCGGGTGTACAAACATGCCCGCCGCTGCTGAGATAACAAAGTAGCCGTGGGCAACACGCTGACCAAAGAAAGAGTCTTTCGCCGCGATTTCATCGAAATGCGCATAAAAGTGGTCACCACTGACGCATCCGAAATTGACGATGTCGGCCTCTGTCACAGTGCGTCGATGCGTCACCAAGGTCTCGCCAATTTGCAACTCTTCGAAATATTTCTTAAACGGGTGCACGGCGTCATGCACCTCTTTAGCACCCCGATGATATTCGCGTGTGATAGCCATTAAAGTCGTCGGTGAGCCCTGAATAGCCGTGCGCTGCATGTAGTGCTTAATCGCTCTGCTGCCACCGAGCTCCTCGCCACCACCCGCTCGGCCAGGTCCCCCGTGAATCAAGTTTGCAAGGGGTGCGCCATGGCCCGTTGACTCTCCAGCACAATCGCTGTTGATGATGAGCATCCGCCCGTGCCAAGCCGCAGTGCCTAATATCATTGTTCGAGCCTCAGAATCGTCTGCTGTAAATAACGAACCAACCAACGATCCTTTACCCATTCTCGCGAGGTCAATAGCCTCATCAAGGGAGTGATAAGGCATTATCGTGGCGACAGGACCAAAAGCTTCCACATTGTGTACCGCCGAAGCACTCAAGGGGCTATCGCAGCGCAACAAGGTTGCGGGATAAAACGCACCGGGGTTGTGGGTCAGCCCCGCCAATTCCATGTCCTGATCGCCCCCGGCAACAATCGTGGCCTCTTCGCACAGGGCCGCGACTTTCGCACTGACATCCCTCGCCTGCTCAGCACTCACTAGGGCTCCTAAACGCACTTCTTCGAGTGCCGGGTCGCCAGAAACTATCGAAGCAAGTCGTTGCCTGATCGCTTCGGAAACCGGATCAATTAGCCGGTGAGGAACAATGACACGGCGAATCGCGGTGCACTTCTGCCCCGCCTTTGCCGTCATTTCACGCACCACTTCTTTGACAAAAAGCTGAAACTCCGGATCTTCTTCTGCAACGGATTCACCGAGGATTGCGCAATTTAGAGAATCGGCCTCCATGGTAAATGGCACGCTGTTCGCCAAGAGATTCGGATGATTTTTAAGGGTTTGCCCTGTGCTTGCAGAACCTGTAAACGTGACGACATCCTGTTCATTCAGCTGGTCGAGCAAATCGCCCACGCTGCCACAAATTAGCTGAACGGCACCTTCAGGTATGAGTCCTATTCGGATAATCTCCTCAACAACTGCCTTCGTTAAATACGCTGTTGGAGTGGCGGGCTTAATAATCACCGGCATACCGGCAAGCAAGCTGGGCGCTATTTTTTCCAGCATGCCCCAGACAGGAAAATTGTAGGCATTAATATGAACAGCTACGCCCGGCTTCGAGGTCAAAATATGTCGGCCTACGAAGGTGCCATTTTTTGACAAGGCCTCCATATCCCCTTCGACGAATACTGAATCGTTTGGAAACTCTCGCGTGACCAAACTGGCATAACTTAATGCAGTGCCAAAGCCTCCTTCAATATCGGGCCAGGCATCGGCACGGGTGGTACCACTTTTAAAGGAGAGCTCATAAAACTGCTCTTTCATCGCCATGAGCTGTTTGGCGGTTTCTTTGAGCGCGGCAGCACGTTCATGGAAAGTCATCCCACGCAGCGCAGTGCCACCTACCCTGCGTCCATAGTCGGCCACGCTTGCCATGTCGATGCCGCTGGCATCTACCGTACATACGGGCCCGCCCCGGACGGCGTCGACGACAGGCCTACCTTCACCCGTGCCATTTACCCAGGCACCCAAGACGTAACTCTCTAGCTTCATGACGCGGACCCAGCTCTTGTCGTTAGCAACGCCAATATGATACACAAAATTGAAATTACATGTAAGTTATGTAATGTTTAATCTCACAGGATCTAGGGGTAAGCTCAGGCATTGTTTTTCAACTGCCCCACTTTAACGAACATCAGGAGCGCGACCGTGGCTTACAACGAATCGTCTTACCCCTTGATCAGCAGCGAGCAACGGCTATTAGCCCTCACCTTGGCAGCAACCGTCACTCTGCTCGGGTGTGCCAAAGGCACGGACACGCCGTTGCCAGCCCCAGTGAGCGAAATCGCTACAGCCGAGCTCCCCGGGCTAATTCATCAGTCACCCGATGGCTCCAACAACAGCAGCACCCACCGCGCTTTTATCACTGAAATGGAGCTACCACCCCTGGCCGACGGACCACTGACCGGGCTGCGGCTAAGCATCAAAGACAACATTCATGTCGCTGGCATTCCGAACACCGCGGGTACGCCTGCATTTGATCAATTGATCCCAAAGCGCGATGCTGAGTTAGTAACACGGCTGAGAAAAGCCGGCGCCGTGATCGCCGGCAAAAACAATTTACACGAGCTTGCCTATGGTATAACCAGCGCCAACGCAGCCTATGGCATCGTGCAAAACGCGACTGACCCGACCCTAATCGCGGGGGGAAGCAGTGGCGGTACAGCCGTAGCAGTAGCCCTTGGCCTCGTTGATGCTGGCATTGGCACAGATACCGGGGGCTCTGTCCGCATCCCGGCTGCCTTAAATGGCGTGGTTGGCTTCCGCCCGAGCACGGGCCGTTATCCCAACGCGGGCATGACACTGATTTCAACGACCCGCGATACGGCAGGCCCTATAACCCGCACCGTGACTGACGCTGCATTGCTAGACTCCGTACTCACTCAGGAGCCTGTGACTGCACTGGCAGAAACACCGCTCGCAGGCGTTCGCCTGGGCGTCCCAAAGGCCTTTTTCTATGAAGACCTGAGCCCTCGTGTGAGCGCAGCGATGGAGCGATCGCTCAACGCACTCACAGCTGCCGGTGTGACGTTGATTTATGCCGACATTCCAAATATCGAGGCTTTAAACGGCGCAGTAGGCTTCCCTGTCGTACTCTATGAAACCAACCAGCTACTGCGATCCTACCTGGCAACACATCGTCCGGACCTCGAGATCGACGCCTTTTTAAGCACCATTGCCAGCACCGACGTTAAAGGCGTTGTTGGCGATGCCTTGTCGGGTGTTATTGACGAGGCCACCTATCAAACGGCCGTTGATGATCACCGAGCGACTTTACAAGCTGCGTATCAGCGGTATTTTGACCGTCACAGCGTCGACGCTATGGTATTTCCAACCACGCCAGTCGAAGCGCGACCTATTGCCAGCAGCTTGGAAATGGTCGAGGTGAATGGCAAGTCAATGCCCACATTTACGACTTACATTCGAAATACTGACCCTGGCTCGAATGCCGGGATACCAGGCATCAGCTTACCGGCATTGGTCAGCAGCGCCGGACCGCCCGTTGGTCTTGAGCTTGATGGACCGATTGGCAGTGACCGTGACCTACTGGGCCTCGCTTTAGCCATTGAAAAGGCTTTTATCAATCAACTTAATCCGTCATTGTGACTCGGCAAACTCGGCGCAGCGGGTTTCGCATAGGCGACGCCTTCGACTGTAGAAAAACCATTTCAACATCATCGCAAAGTGCTCTGGCAACAATTCCAAAGCGGTCGCTGTCATACAAAAGCTGTCCCAAAATGGCAGACTTTTTTTAGGGTCACTAAGTGCCCCCGGACACTCCGCTGAACAGACGGGCATGAAAATGGCACTGAACAGGGAGAATTCGAGCAAAATGCCGCGTAACTGATACAAAAATGAAAAAAAATCTGCACTTTGGTAATAAATACCCAAGCTAGGAAAAATTCACTTTCCTCCGCAAACGACAGCGGGCACTATAAAGCCTGCAACTGGACAAAATTAGAACAACATCATAGGCAAGGAGTATTCCCAAATACCTGCCTTTACTGACCGGAGCCAATCATGAAAATAAAATTTCCCCCACTATTTTCTCAGACCCCGCTAGCGCTAGCTTGTGCTGCCGCCTGCCTCTCAACCAGCCTTCACGCTCAGGACACGGGGCAACTTGAAGAAGTGATTGTTACAGCAACCAAACGCGCCCAATCCCTGCAAGAGGTTGGCATGTCGATTACGGTGCTGTCCGAGCAATCAATTGAAGAAATGGGCATAGACAGCTATCTCGATTTTGCGGTCCGCATTCCAAACCTAGGCACAGCCTTTCAGTCTGACGGCCGCTTCGACTCGAATTCTCCCTCTCTGCGCGGCGTTTTTGGCAGCGGCGATAAGTCGTCCTCCGCAACCACCGGCATTTATATCGATGATGTGCCAGTAACCTCAGCTCTGCAGCCCCGCGTCATCGACCTCGAGCGCATAGAAGTACTTCGAGGCCCCCAAGGGTCATTGTATGGTGCACGCTCTATGGGCGGCACTATTCGCCTGATTACTCAACAACCTAGCCTAGATGAGAGCTCCGGTGCGATTCACACTTCGGTCTCATCCGTAGCTGACGGCGGCGAGAACTATGCCTTTGACGGCAATATCAATGTCCCCTTAATAGAAGACAAGCTAGGCCTGCGTATCGCGGCTTATTACGGGTCTATTTCGGGCATTTATGACCGAGTCTACGAACCCAATTGGCTGAACTACCAAACGGGAGAGACAGTACAAGGCACCACGCCCGCATTTGATACCAATAAAGACGTCGATGACGAAGACTACTATGGCACCCAAATTGCCATGAAGTGGATGCCTACTGACAACCTGTCGATCACGCCTAAATTCATGTACCAAAAAATTAAAGCTGATGGCCTCCCCTTCGCTGACGTCGATGCGGAAAATATGGAAACACGGCGCTTTTTTGACGCTGATGAGCCGGGTGAAGATGAGTGGTGGATTGCCAGCGTTGTCGTTAATTGGTCGATTAATGCGGGTGACATTACCTCAACGACTGCAATGTATGAGCGGGATACCTCTGAGTTTGAAGAAGAGCATACCTTCCTAGACTTTATTTATGGCGCTGCTGTGGGAATACCGATTACCCCGCTGGAATCGGTATTAGAAACCACATCTGAGTACGAAAATATTACTCATGAAACCCGCTTTACCAGCAACCTTGATGGGCGATTAAACTACACAGTGGGATTCTTCTACGGCGATAGTGAGTTCACTCGTGGCTACCCAGCAGCACTGCAACCCGGCGCCGATGCCGCCCTTGGCGCAGCTCTGGGTATACCGGCACCCGGAACACCTGGCATTGTGCCCGGTGATTTGATTTACATCACCAGCCAGCCCGAGCAGGTAGAAGAACTCGCACTCTTTGGCGAAATAACCTTCGACCTGACAGACCGAGTAGCGCTGACTGCTGGCGGTCGATGGTATGACACTGAAGTTTCTTTTGATTCGGCGTCTGACGGATTCGCCAACGGAGGTCCTAGTGCCTTTTCGGGTGTGCAGAGCGAGAGTGGTTTCAACCCCAAGGTCATGGCCTCCTTCGATGCTACAGATGATCTTAATTTCTATGCCAGCGCCTCCAAAGGCTTCCGCATTGGCGGGGTTAATGGACAAGTCTCGCCCACGCTGTGTGGCGACGAACTCGATAGCGTAGGCCTCGACCCTGATTCATTACGCACCTACGACTCAGACAGTCTCTGGAGCTACGAAGTTGGCGTAAAGTCCCGACTTGCCGATAACCGTGTGTCTCTGAACGCGGCAGCGTTCTTTATTGACTGGAGTGACTCGCTACAAGTCCAGCGGCTGGCCTGTGGTTTTCAGGTTGACGCCAATGTGGGTGACGTTGAGAGCAAAGGTTTTGAAGTAGAACTCTCTGCGGCTCCTATTGAGGGTCTGACACTTGATATGGGCATTGGCTATACCGACACCGAAGTCGCCAGCGCTTCAGGTGATGGCTTTCCGGGTTATGCAGAAGGCCAGGCACTGCACGGCGTTCCTGACTGGACCGGTACTGGCTCCGCTCAGTACATATTCCCCGCCTTCAGCGGCTGGGATGCACGACTGCGGGCTGACGCAAACTATTACGGCGAGAGCACCAGCTTTAACAATGGCTCGATCGTCGACCGAGACAGCTGGTCAGCACTGAATCTGCGTGCCGGGGTGCTCAATGAAAATTGGGATGTCACCCTGTTTGCTGACAATGTCACCGATGAGCGAGCTAACCTTGCTGATAACCGCTCAATCGCTGCTGAGATGCCCGGACGGCCACGCATAGTGACTAACAGACCTCGTACTATTGGTCTCGAAGCGCGCTATCGCTTCTAAAGTAGGCCTAAAGCTAGCAATGGGCGCCCTTCTGGGGCGCCTTTTTTTTGCGCGCGCCCTGGCGACAAAAGCTGTCCCTGTGGCCTCGGCCTTTAAAAACAAGCGCAACCCCCTGCATACAGCTGCTATACAACCCCTATCGCGGGTGTATCACCCGAAGCTCGCGCACCGTTTTGGCTGCAGCTGCCACCGCCTCACGGTGAAAAGGTAACGGCTTATACGCGAAGTCGGCATACAACTTGAACTGATCGCTTCGATGGGGACCGGGCTCACCTGACGCCATCCAGTGTCCACCCTGCCCTGGAGGAATGACATCCCGGCCCTCTATGCCCGTGCCCGTAGCCACAAAAACGTTATTTTCGCTGCCTCTGTTTTGATAACCGGGAAGGGAGACCGTATTGGCGGGGTCGGCTTGTGGCACACCCCGGAAATTGACCGATCGCCAAACCATTGGGGCCGCTTTTAGCTGCCACTTAAGTGGATCAGCACCCTGATCAGTCGTTAGCTCTGCAACAGCTTCCCTAAAGCTAAGAACTAAGACGTCTTCTAGGGCAGCACCATTAAGTAGATCGTAGGGAGGCGCACCACCACTCTCTGCAATATCAAGCCAGTGCACCAGCGCACGAATCGCTACCGATGTTCCCAGGGACGCCCCCAAGGGATTATTGGGATAATTAGTGGCCGCAAATCGGAAGTACTGATCCCCGCCAACATCATCAAGAAAGATCTGTGCCTGAAGCAGGCGAACAAAAGCTTCCATGAGGGCATTGGCTGGACCGTAAAAACCGCTGTTATCAACACGCCAGCTCTTATCCCAGTCGAACAACATCCTCACTGCATCTTGCTCTACCGGGCTCAGCCTCTGCTGAGCCAACGCTTGGCGTAATCTGGGCAACAGGTAGCGGTGGTTGACGTCTTCAAAGGCGCTGCGGGTATTAATCGCCACTAAATCGGCAACACTTCCGCCATTTAATGCCTCGAGTTCATCGATTAAAATATGCACACGATCCGCTCGAGACCATGTGTAGGACCAGAGGTCCGAACTGATCCAATCCGCCGAGGGTCGGTTGTTCCAGTTGACGATATAACCCTGCTCAGGATCTATTATCCTCGGGTTTTCTGCGTAAGACCGCATCCCCTGCCAGTCCATGCTTCCGTCACCCGGGGCAGGAAGCCTCGAATCATGACCGGCTGCCCGTTTTGGATACTTGCCGCTGTGAACGTAGCCGAGACGCCCCGTTTTATCGAGGGTATACATGTTGATATTCGTCGTTTTACCTTCAATGCGCTTATCGGCGTCCTCTAAGGTTTGATCGGTAGCCAACCATACCCAAGTCATTAGATCCTGTACCGCTCGACCCTCCCATGCCCGCGCCCGTGCCCAGGCAAACCCCGCGTCAGGATTGTGAGCCAGCACCATGCCATGAACCGAACGTCGCGCAGTAACGGTGACAGTCTCTGCACCCGCAACCTTAATCACCTCAGGCCATGATTCGAAGTTTCGCCAATCCCCGTTATGCCGGTATTGCTCGGCATTATCGGGGTTTAAAACCAACCAGAATTCATCGGTCTGGTCCGATATACCGGCGGTACTGCCCCAGGCAATGGCGTTATTGTGCGCAAAAAGTAGCGAAGGTAATGCCAGTAAAGTATTCCCGACCACGTCGAAATCGCCGCCATGAAGTCCTATGCCATAGACGTAGCTCGGCAGTGCAAAACCAAACTGAGGCCCATTGAGTAAAGCGCCGGGAGCATCTGACAAACCCGACATAGCCCAGTAGTTACTCGCCGGCGAAAACTCGGCATGACTACCGTAACCCGATGATGCTATCTGCTGACGATGACGGGCTAGGCCTTCGGTCGTTCGGCTGAGTCCGGCAAACTTACCCATATCGTCGTAAACCACTCGATTAACAACGTCTGGCTCAACCTGTTCGTCGAGATATTCAGGCCTAGGGGCTAATGGCAGCTCGTCGGACTCCCCCCTTGGCACCGTCGTGGGTGACCCATGATCACGCAACCATTTTATCGAATTGAATAACCCCCAAGCCTTAGCCTTGCCGTGTCGATTCTCCATGGCTTGCAGAAATTCCAGATTATCGCGCTCACTATTAAAGTCAGCATAGCGATGGGCTATCGACCCGACAAAAATAGCGGCAACGTCATAAGCCGTCCATCGAGATGGTTTAAAGCCATAGTCATAAAACGGTTTGGGTAACGGCTTTCCGGGCTTGGCTCGCAATTCGTCGAGCCGGGCGTTGAAGCCAGCCGCATAGCCTTCGAGAATTTCCGTATCCCGATCGCTCAATGCAGCTACCTGAGCCCGCACAATGGGGTGGTTATATTCCGCGCGTAACTTGACGTCCAAATCTAAAAATTTGGAACCCAGTACCTCGGCGACACGACCTTCGGCCGTGCGCTTGAGCATTTCCATTTGAAACAGGCGATCAGTGGCGACGGCATAACCGTAGCCGTAAAAGACACCATAATTAGTCTCGGCGAAGACCTGGGGCGTACCGTAGCTATCACGGTAAATGGTGACGGCCTCCCTCGGCATGGCATTTAACGGCAATCCCCCCTGATCCTCTTGGGGTACAGCGTCAAGCGCCGATGCCGGCGCCTCACGTTCACAGGCACTTAAACAAACGACAGCCAATAAGCTGCACAACCAGTTTCGATGCATCATCACAGTGTCACTGACTCCTACGACGGGAATTTTTGCAAAAAAAAGGGCTGTTTCACCAGCCCTCAGATACGCCCAAAATCAACTACATCTCATAGGAAACTGACACACCGTACAGAGCGGGAGCGCCCCATACGCCGATGACACCCGGCCCAATGGTGTAGCTGTGGGATACCCACTCTTCATCGGTCAGGTTCTTACCCCAAAGGGCCACCTGCCAGTTACCGCTGGCAGACGTCCATGAGACCCGAGCATCAAGTAAGTCGAAGGCATCGATCACCGTCTTTTGGTTGATGTAATCGTTGATTTGCTCATCGGTGTGGTAGTAGTCGGCACGGAGACTAATCATGCTACCGCCGGCCAGGGGAAAATCGATCACCCCACCAAGAGAGTACTTATTTTCGGGCGCCTGACGCAGATCGTCAGAGTTTCCGGGAATAGCCGTTGGGTCGATGCCGTTGATCGTGAAATCATCAACCGCAGTGTCCAAGTAGGCGTAGGTGGCGAAAAGCCGAAAGTTCTCGGAGGGCGCCCAGGTAATTTCGGCCTCCACTCCAGCGATTTCAGCCTCACCCACGTTCTCGGTGCTGAACTGCCCAAAATCGGGGTTGTCTGCCGTAGGACCAAATCGCACGATCTGCAGGTCGGTGTAATCCATGTAAAAAGCTGCGGCGTTGAGACGTAGGGTTCGATCGAGAAAATCACCCTTGAGTCCAACCTCGTAGTTAATGACATTCTCCGGATCAATGGAGCGCGACGCCTGCTCGGGGGTTCCCGCACCGCCGCCAAAGCCACCACTTTTGAAGCCCCAAGAGGCCGTGCCGTAGACCATGAGGTCGTCACTGACATTATAGGTTAGCGTGAACTTGGGCGAGACGTCGCTCCAATCGTCTTTGGCACTGACTGTAAATGTCTCAGGAATGACGGATAGACTGCCGCCCACACCAGTACAGTACTGGGGGAAATTAGCTTGCCCGGCGGCATTACCGCAGTTAACACCCGTTGTGGTTGTGTCCTTTTCGTCGTAGGTATAGCGCAGTCCAAAGGTCAACGTCATTGCGTCTGTTAGATCATAGTCGCCCTGAAAATAGGCCGCATAGGATGTCGTCGTATTAACCTGCCGTGACACTTCATTGCCAATATCGCTGGCGCCAGCCCACTGCTGCGTTGCAGGATCTACAAACACGCCTCCACCAACAGCCCCAGGAATTAAGAGTCTGTACTGCTCTGTTCGCTCGGAGTCCTCATCGAGGTAATACAAGCCGGCAACGTAGTTAAATTTGCCATCAAGGTTCGAGGTCCAGCGGAACTCCTGGGTGAAGGTATCGATGTCCTGGGTTATGTCATCAATAATTTCTACGGGAATACCTACCCCTACGGACGCCATGCCCCAATCAGTCTCGGCATTCCTGAAACCCGTAATAGAGGTCAAAGTGCCACTGCCAAATTCAATGTCGCCCTGAAGACTGACGCCAGACGCTTCACGCTCAGAGCCGCCGCCCTCTGCCTTGGTTCCCGCTGGCGCTGCGACTTTGCGAAAGCCGCCACCCCAGGCCTTCCAGGTATCAACCGTGGGGCCGCCGTTACCGAAAACCGGGAAGCGACCCATGTCTTCGCGCTCATCCTCCATGTAATCGGCCGACAAGAGCCAATCCATGTTGTCCGTTTCCCATCGCAGCTGGCCACGATAGGACGTTACGTCCTCGTCCTGCTGATCAATGCCCATGACAATATTGTCGACATAGCCATCGTGCTCGCGGTGGTTATAGACTAATTTGGCCGAAAGGTTCTCGGTGAGACCACCTGAGACAAGGCCCTGATAACGCAGTGTGCCCTCGTTTCCCGCCGACACCTCGGCACGGATATTGGTTTCCTGAGATGGCTTAAGGGTGGTTACGTTAATGACGCCTCCTACCGCGTTGCGACCAAACAGCGTGCCTTGCGGTCCCCGCAGAACTTCGATGCGCTCAACATCAAACATTTCCTGGCTGATCGATGCGATAGAACCCACGTACATGCCATCGAGGAACATCACGACAGAGTTGTCCATGCTGGGGCCGTCATCCGCCGAACTCACACCGCGCATAGAGATAATGGCTTGCCCCGGAGCAAACTCTGCGTAAGCCATGCCCGGCACCCTGAAGGCTAATTCCGTAGGGCCAAATATTTGCGCGTCGTTGAGCTCGTCACCACTGATGGCCGTGACGGCAACACCAATATCTTGCAGATTCTCCTCACGATACGTGGAGGTAACAATGACCTCCTCAAGTTGTCCTCCCTGTGCAAATACTGGAGCACTGCTCAAGGTGATAGCCGTGGTTGCTGCGCCGCCAGCAAACAGCGCCGCGCGACAAGCTAAATTCATTGGCGTTTGTCGATGTCTCATTGCGTTTCTCCTCAAAGTTTTATTGTTAGTTTTCTATACCTACAGCCTAATTTGCCGATTACCACTGAGCTCTTACTTACCGTGCCTGTGGCGCTACATGTGGTCCTGATTACCGAGTTATTAC
>QXYP01000113.1:0-2303 GCA_009886815.1 Halieaceae bacterium | reverse complement strand
TCGCGTTACGCCGGTATTTCTCCTCAGTGATCCTGCGCTCATCGACGGTCCACCACGCGTTTTGCTTTACCTTCAGATCGAGGAATTCCTCCCTCGTCACACAAAAGGGTTCCACAGCTAATGCCAATGAGTGCCTTTATTTGGGCCTCCAAATCTCGGGCCTGAGCCGTCGCGGTTTCTTTGTTGGCCCCTGGAGCAAGCTCGATACGGAGTAATACCGCATCCATATTTCCCGCTTTCGACAATTCGATTTGATAATGTGGCGCGAGGGCGGGAAATCGGAGTATCAGCTCTTCAATCTGAGACGGAAACACATTGACGCCGCGAACGATCATCATATCGTCGGAGCGTCCCGTTATTTTCATCATGCGGCGCATCACACATTCGCTACCCGGCAATAGCCGCGTCAGGTCACGGGTTCTATAACGAATAACGGGAAACGCCTCCTTAGTAAGACTGGTAAAGACGAGCTCCCCTTCCTGTCCATCCTCAAGAACTTCACCGGTGTCTGGGTCAATAATTTCAGGAAAGAAATGATCCTCCCAAATTGTGGGGCCATCTTTACTGCCGACAAACTCCTGGGCGACACCTGGCCCCATCACCTCGGAGAGGCCGTAAATATCGGTCGCATCTATGCCGCAACGCGTTTCGATCGCCTGTCGCATAGCGTTGGTCCAGGGTTCGGCACCAAAAATTCCGAGGCGCAATTTGAGTTCTCGAGGATCGACACCTTGGCGGTCTAGCTCATCGGCAATATTGAGCATGTACGACGGCGTAACCATAATGATGTCAGTTTGAAAATCTTTCAGCAGCTGAACCTGCTTCTCTGTCTGACCACCCGACATGGGAATGACCGTGCAACCCAGTTTCTCTGCACCGTAATGGGCACCTAGTCCGCCGGTGAAGAGCCCATACCCATAAGCAACCTGAACCCGATCGCCGGGGCGCCCGCCCGCGGCTTCAATGGAGCGCGCAACACACGTCGCCCAATGATCGATATCTGTCTTCGTATAACCTACCACCGTCGGCTTACCTGTGGTCCCACTCGAAGCATGAATTCGTGCTACCTGATCCATGGGCGCACTGAATAAGCCAAAGGGATAGTGGGCACGGAGATCCTGCTTGGTGGTAAACGGAAACTTTTTTAGGTCTTGCAGATTATTTAAATCAGCAGGGTGAACACCCGCATTTTCAAATTTTTCTCGGTAAGGTGGTGAATTGTCAAAGACGTGTTGTAGTGTTTGCTGCAAGCGCGAAACCTGCAGGGCTTCCAACTTATCTTTGGATAGCTGCTTCACAGCTTTTAAGGAGGTTAGAGCTTCCGACACCGCCAGTAATGCCCCGTCAGGTTGTTATACTTTGCATATAAAGTAATACAGCTAGGGCGGGGCACGCAACGTTTTTGTATCGTATTGAGTTGCAGGCATAGTCCCTTTGAGGAGATACATTGAGTATTGCCAAACCACTACAACCGATTATTGACGCCTTTAGGGAAAGACAGCCGATGCGAGCTAAGTCTCTCATCATCACGCTTTTTGGTGATGTCATTTCTCAGCATGGTGGAGAAATCTGGCTGGGCAGCATCGCGCGGTCGGTGGAAGCCTTAGGCGTCAATGATCGCCTGGTGAGAACCTCTGTCTTCAGACTTGCCAAAGAGGGCTGGCTGGAAGTGGAGCGGGAAGGCCGTAAGAGCTTCTACGGATTTACCCACAGTGGTAGCAAAGAATATCAACGCGCAGCACAGCGTATTTACAGTGCAGGCGACGATAGTTGGCACGGCAGCTGGCAGCTTCTGTTACCCACAAACTTGCCCGAAACGCAGCGCGACGATTTTAGACGCAGTTTACATTGGTTGGGCTTTCGCGCGATCAGCAATGGCACCTTTGCGCGCCCGGGCGGGGACGAGGAATCCATTCGCGATTTACTCGACGAATTTGATCTGAGTAGCGGCGTGGTGGTTATGGAGGCAAAAACCGCATCACTGACCACGGCCAGACAGTGGCGAGAGCTCGTTAGCGACCACTGGCAACTGGACAATCTTGAAGAGGAATACCGCCAAATCATCGGATTATTCAGGCCGCTGAAAAAAGCCCTCGATAAAGGCAAGTTACCCACTCCCCTAGAGGCCTTTCAAGCACGACTGCTACTGATTCACGAATACCGCCGGATTCTACTCAGAGACACTCCGCTGCCCAGTGACCTCCTCCCAAACCGTTGGCAGGGCACGGTGGCCCGACAGCTCGCGCAGGCTTTGTACCGAGACTTGGCCAAACCGTCTTCAACCTACATCCAGAACGAGCTTG
>QXYP01000112.1 GCA_009886815.1 Halieaceae bacterium | reverse complement strand
ATGCCGGTGATTGGAATGTGATTGAGGATGCGGTGATCGGGGTTCAGAGCGTGACCTACAGCATCACTGACGATGGCGATCTCGACCTGGATAAAACCCCAGGCACCCTGAGAGACCCGGTGGCGTTAGCCTATCCAGCAAGTAAGCGACCTATAGTGCCTGTTCCGTTACCAATATGGCTCTTGGGGCTGGCAGCAGGGTTGATCGGCTGGCTGGGCGTTCGACGGTTAAAAATGACTTAAACCGTTGTAAGTCCGTTTTAGACTCGAAGACTTAAGCCCCGTTACCGGGGCTTTTTTTGTGGGCCTCAAGGCGTCTTCGTTTCGTCTCAACGAGGGGCCAACCCGTTTTTCGATGTTAGGTGTAGCGACGCTGCGTGGGCTTGGTCGGTGAGGTAGGCGTTTACGCTGGGTCTGGGTTAGGCTCTCACGCGCCGGTTTTGTGCGACTGAGAAGACGATAACGTCAGGCGCCGATAAAAAAATGGGCAGTGGGTAACGAGGGAAAATTGCGCCCGACAATCACTTTTTTGCGCTCCTTGTAAAACCCACTTAAAGAGCCGCGACATCAGTTTTTTTGGAGCGTACCCACATCGACCCTGAGGCTTCAGCTTCATCATGGCCCTATGGTGATCGCAAGCTACTTTGCCAATTGCTTGGAGAGGCCCGAGAGGTCCATGTTGCCAATTTCCTCAGGACGCTCTTTGGTGATCTTATGGCTCAATACGCCGTAATCCATGTAACCCATCCGTGTCAGGGGTTGCATGCCCACAGTGTCGACAAGACCGTCTTTAATAAACGCATCGTCAATGTGTACGGCAACTACCCGTCCTAAAATTAGGCTCCAAGGGATTTCCTTCCCTGAAACGTGAGGCAATGCCACTGTCTGTAAGTATTCGCATTCGAGGTGTGCATGGGCTTCGGCAACTCTGGGTGCTTTCACGCAGGTAGAGGCGACGGCAGTCACGCCGGCTAGCTCAAATTCGTTGACCGTATTGGGCACGTGGGAGGATGAGATGTTGACGGCATCAATTAAATCCACCGAGGCAAAGTTGTAAACAAACTCACCGGTTTCTTCAATGTTGTTTTGAGAGTCTTTGCGCATACCGCTAGAAAATCCAACAATAGCGGGTGACACCGCTAGCATATTAAAAAAGCTGTAGGGGGCAAGGTTAGGTACGCCATCGGCGCTGAGTGAGCTGATCCAACCAATGGGGCGAGGTGCCACTAGGGCCTTAAGAGGGTCGTGGGGCAGTCCGTGGTCATTGGCTGCAATTTCATAATACATAGGGGTGGCCTCGGTCTTTGATTAGGGCAAAGGGTAGCAGCATAGTCTCGGGTCGGCTGCGATGGTGGGAGACACTCTTGATTCAGGCGATAGTGGGTTTGTTGCACTCTAGTGGTAACCGTTGTTGAACAACAGAACTCGTCATCATTGAGAGGCAGCTGGCCTAAGGGCCGCCTAGGTAAACGGTCTTTAAACAAGACCCATGGTCGTTAAGCTTCCTTCCACACGCCCGTAATAAATGTCAGTCGCGGTTTAGATCAAATCAAGCGCTTTAGGGCACTCAAAAAATGTCATAACAGACGCTCGCTGACATTTTTATTTCTGAAAGTATTGACAGGTAGTGGTGTCATCCCCCCAATAATTATATATAAAACAATCACTTAAAAAAATATTCGCCATTTTCCCCAGTGCCGCACCTGTAATCTATTTGTAACATTTCAACCGCTATACTGCGCGTCAACACAGGGACCATACAGGGATCTTAGATCGTGGAAATCATTGCTTCTCATGGTGTTGTACTACTGGCGCTGGCTTGTGCCTTCGGCTTATTTATGGCTTGGGGGATTGGCGCAAACGACGTTGCCAATGCTATGGGGACCTCGGTTGGTGCGGGTGCCCTCACGCTTAAGCAAGCGATTGTCGTTGCGGCGATATTCGAATTCCTAGGGGCCTATCTCGCGGGTGGTGAAGTAACGTCAACAATACGTAAAGGTATTGTTGATCCCTCCTTACTAGCAGAAACCCCGGAACTGTTGGTCTACGGCATGCTGGCTTCATTGCTTGCTGCTGCAACTTGGCTTGCGGTTGCCAGCATGCGGGGCTGGCCGGTATCAACGACCCACTCCATTGTCGGCGCTATTGTTGGTTTCGCCGCGGTTGGTATTTCAGTGGATGCTGTTGCTTGGGGAAAGGTAGGGGCTATTGCAGCAAGCTGGGTTGTTTCTCCACTGCTCTCGGGCACTATCGCATTTTTGCTGTTCATGTCAGTTAAGCACTTTATCCTAGACCACGAAGATACGTTTGATCGGGCTAGAAAGTATGTGCCTGTTTACATGTGGCTGGTGGGTTTCATGATCAGCATGGTGACCTTGCTAAAAGGCCTGAAACATATTGGTGTCGAGGTCGACTTGGGCATGGAGTCGAAATTTACCAACGCCATGGTTCTGTCAGTTTTTACGGGGGCAGCGGTAGCACTACTGGGCGCCTTTTTACTTCGCCGCATCAAAACCGATTCTGGCGATATTAATAGTGCCGAAAACGTAGAGCGTGTCTTCGGTATTCTGATGATCTTCACAGCCTGCGCGATGGCTTTCGCTCACGGCTCAAACGACGTGGCGAATGCTGTGGGTCCCTTAGCTGCGGTGGTGAGTACTATCCAGTCAGGCGGTCAGGTAGTGGCTAAATCAGGTTTGCCGTGGTGGGTTCTCGGTATAGGTGCCCTGGGTATTGTCGTAGGTTTAGGAACCTACGGCTGGCGAGTTATTCAGACGATTGGCCGCAAGATTACCGAGCTCACCCCCAGCCGCGGTTTTGCCGCTGAGTTAGCGGCGGCGACTACGGTGGTGTTGGCATCTGCTACGGGATTGCCGATTTCCACTACCCACACTCTCGTGGGCGCTGTCTTGGGTGTTGGCTTGGCCCGGGGCGTGGAAGCGCTGCATTTGCCAACGGTGGGTGCCATTGTCACCTCTTGGGTTGTTACCCTTCCCGCGGGCGCGACCTTATCCGTGATATTCTTTTTTATACTGCGGGCCGTTTTTGGCGGCTAGGCGGGGTTTCTTAGGCTGAGTCAGGTGAGCGGCACATTGGCTACTGCAAGGTGTTTTAACGTTCAGTCAGTAGTCTCAATAGGCCCGTGGTGTACGACACAGTGGTGTGCCGAGCTAGGTTAACTTTTTCAGGCAATTCGAGGGTTTACACATGGAAGTTAGGTCTGCAATTTCTGAGGTGATCAGTGGGTCCCCCCTGGCGATGCTAGAAGAGCACGTCAAGGCTTGTGCCGAGTGTGTTGCACAGCTGACAGCCTATTTTGAAGCCGCTCAGGCCGGTGAGTGGTCTAGTGCAGAAGAAGTACAGATCGAAATTGTTAAGTTGGAAGGTGTTGCCGACGACCTCAAGCGCAATGTCCGTCGGAATATGCCCCGGGGCATTTGGATGTCAGTCTCGCGCGCCGATCTTCTTGACCTAGTTCGAATGCAAGACACCATGGCCAACTATACAAAAGACGTGGCGGGGCTCTCCCTTGGCAGAGAATTGGCTTTTCCGGCGCCGCTGGAAAAGTCACTCAGTAAATATATTAAAACGATAGTTGATTGTGTGGCTTTGGCGGTCGACGTTGTGTCCGCAACGCGTGAGCTATCGCGAACGGCGTTTGGTTCTCGACAAGTAAAGGCGATTATGAGTAAGTCGTTGGCTGTTGAAAAACTTGAGCGTAAGTCTGACGAGATGCAGGCAAAGCTTCGTTACAAACTTAAAGCTCATGAAGAAGAGTTGTCGCCAGTTGATGCTATTTTCCTTTACCAGTTGCTCTCAAACATTGGTGAGATTGCCAACAGTGCAGAAAAGGTGGCTCATAGGGCGCAAATCATAGCCAACAGCTAGCACAGACCAGAGCAGTCGCTCCTGAGGCTCGTATCAGTCCTTAGGGCGGTCTGTCAGTTTGGCGCGTGCCCGCACCGCAGCCCACAGCCACAATACGCATGAATGCAATAGACCCTTAAGTGGCTGGCAAAGGCAGCGGCTCCCGATACTCATACTCCTGCCCGTTAAAGAATGGCGCGAATCCTCCCTGGGACCGCCGTGTTTATTTTGACGTTTCTTCACTGACTGATTTGTGGCTATCTTCAGCCATTGAAGCTGCACGTAAAAACCTTATTTAAACCGCATCCACTGGTGGTGAGTGGCGTCTTCACGTTTTGGCCAACGACGGGTGTCGGATAACGCATGCAGAGGCTTTGTATACCCCCTAAATCACCGGCGCTGATCGGCGTGTCATTGTGCAAAACAACACCCGAATCTACCTCTGTTCAAGCCCTGAGGTTGGGCCGTGGAACGCACTGACTTAAAAAAACCTTTGAAAAGGTAAAAAGTCTTGGATCTGTAATATTACTGAAACAAATTTGTCATATTTTGCGGCAAACACTAACGAGGCGGTGCCCAATGACTTTTTTACAGCAGATGTTAAAGATAATTGTGCCAACGCTCTTCTTGGTACTTTTCAGTGCGCAAAGCGCTCAGGCAGCTGACACGGAGTTGCTGGAAATCCTGCTCCAAAATGGCGTGATCACTCAGGAGCAGTTTGATCGATTGGCCAATAAAGAAACCCTAACAACGGCAGATATTTTAAGCCCCGCACCCGAGGCCGTCGTGGTTGTGCGAGAAGAAGAACTCGAAGTTGATGTGTCCTTAGATGAAAATATTCAAATCGCCATTGACGAGGCGGTTGCTAGTGCGGTCTCTGAAGAATCTCCCATTAAGGCCAGCTACGGATCAAAGGGTTTTCAACTCGCGACTCGCGACGGAAAATTTGCGACCAATTTGCAGTGGCGGGCTCAGTTTAGGTACAGCAACCCTTTTGGTTCCGACCCGCGTCAGGTGAAGAACTTTAACGCGGACAGCACCTCAAGCTTTGAGCAACGGCGGTTGCGTATGAAGATCGGTGGCCACGGTTTCCAGCCGTGGATTAAGTACTATTTTGAGGTCGATCTACAGCCTGCTCGTGATGTCGACGCCGATGCCATTTCTTCTGGAGCCCGAGTTATTGATTGGCGCGTTGACCTGGCGAAATGGGATTGGGGTGGTCTTCGCGTGGGCCAATGGAAGGTCGATTTTAACCGAGAGCGGGTCGATTCATCGGGTCGCCAGCAGTTTGTTGAGCGATCAATTGTGAATCGTATTTTCACCGTAGATCGCCAAGTGGGTGTTCAGCTACGGGGACGTTTATTTGAGGGAAGTCCTGCTGACTTCAATTATTATGCCGGCGTTTTCAACGGCGAAGGGCGCAGCGTAAAGAACAGTTCTGACGAGCATCTTTACGTGGGGCGGCTGCAGTGGAATTTTCTGGGGCGCGAGTTGAAGACGCGCCAGACCGACGTTGAGTTCACTGAGCTTCCCACCGGATCCCTCGCTGTCGCGGGCTTAACGAATGAAGGCCCCTGCACGCGTTGGTCTTCATCAGGCTGTGGCAACCTCGACGGGTTTGAGAAGCCGCAGTTTGCTCAGGACGACCAATTTAAAATAGAGCAGGGTTTACAGGAATTTGCGTTTAAGTATCGAGGTTTTTCGGTGCAGCAGGAATGGCACCGAAAATTCATTACCGACCGGGTTGAGGGCACTAAGAGCGATTTGACAGGTGCCTACATACAAGCGGGATATTTTTTCCACAACTGGATCGATGCCATTCCAGCACCACTGGAGTTTGCTGCGCGCTATGCGTATGTGAAGGAGCCCAACAAAGCGGATCGTATGCTTTATAACGAGCGCGAGGAGTTTACTGTGGGTGCCAACTGGTTTTTTAATGGTCACCGCAATAAGTTAACCTTCGACTTTTCCCACCTAACTCTGGACGACACGCTACTTATGCAAAATGAGTCTGAAAACAGAGTTCGGTTGCAGTGGGATGTTTCGTTCTAAGCGTTCTGGAACGCCGGAGACTGTTTTAGGTCTCCGGGGTTTCGATCCCTCGCTGTCACTGTTCCACGCGCAATACAGCGGTCGTCACTCGCGATAAAGTAACCCCTCAAGCCCACCATACAGTCATCGCTCCATCATCCAGCCTAGTGACCGCCCCCGCGTCTTATTGAGGCTCTGTGTCTGCGCGATTGGGCTTTGTTGTTAGGTTGACCAGATTGCCGGCGAGGTGTTTGTGCCTTGGCCTCTAATGCAGGTCGGTCAATGCAGGTGCGTTTGAGTTTTTAATACCCTATGGATGCAACCTTTGCCCACTCCCGGCAGCCACGGTTTGTCGCAGTATGGCGCCGGTGCCATAGTCTCTGAATCGCATGCCAGTACTCTCAAAAGGGTGCTTTGGAGTGCTCCAATGTCTTGAAGTTGCACTTTTTCCCCACTTTACAATTTCTCAGACGTGTCCAATCAAGGTACCTTTGCCCACCTGAAAATTTATTCTGGGAGTGTAGCGTGAGCGCCAAAATACAAGTCGAAAAGCCGTTGGTGGTTTTGCACGGTGACGAGATGGCACAAATTGCCTTCGAACGCATTTTGGAGCAGTTCGTGCGCACCCGGCTTGCGATCAACCTGATCGAAGTTGACCTGTCTGCACAGGAGCGGTTCACCAGTAATGGACAAGTGGTACTGGAGGCTATTGAGGCTCTCAAAACCTACGGTGTGGGCATAAAAAATGCGGGAATGACGGTTAACCGAGCCCAGCTCGATGCCCTCCTTCAGAGTCATCCGGCAGTGGATGAGGCTAAGCTCGACAAGCTCGCGACCAAGTCTCCCAATGGCGCAATTCGAAAGGGGATTAGTGGCAACATTACCCGTGAGGACATTGAGTTTACAAACTTAAAGAGTGTGCGTCCGCAGTGGATCGATCGCGATATTGAGGTCGATACCATGGAAACAGGGGGCTTGGACTTTAGTTACAGCGAACTGTCAGAAGCGACGGGTGTTGCCAAAGTGATCTTCGTGGGTGCGAGTGGCGACCCGATAGAAGTCCATCGGCGCAGCCTGAAAAAGGGCGATCCTTGGATGCTGGCAACCAATGCCATTGAAGCGGTTGAAGCCTGGGCGCACCGCTTTTTTCAGCGCGCGATTGCAGAAAAACGCGATATTTATCTGGGCCTCAAAGATACCGTCGTGCCGGGTTATGACGGCGTTATGCGCGCCGCTATCGAAGCTATTTATGAGAGTGAATACAAAGAACAAGTAGCGGCTGCTGGGCTGTCTTATTTCTACGAGCTGATCGATGCACAGGCGGCGCGTATTATTTCTAACCCCCCTGAGCGCGCACTGTGGGGCGTACCCGACAATGTCAGCGGCATGAAGCTCTACAAGCTGGTCCAGCAGTTAAAGCGCTATGGTCTACCTGAGCGCAAGGCCCACGTATCGATTTCACGAATGAGTGCCGGCGGCGGCGATCAGTATGGCAGCTACAACATGCCGGCACCGGAAGATGGCGTGATTAAGGTTTTGGTCGATGGTGTGGAAAAACACGCACGGACGGTGAAGGCTAGCGACCCCATTTTATTTATGTCTAACGATCGCGAAGCTATCAAAGACTGGGTAGAGCAGGTTTTTGTGGATTCCGCGGTTAACAAGAAAGAAATTTACTTTGGTTTGAAGCGCGAGTTCGTGCAATACGACGAAGTTTATAGCTCGATTATTTTAGAGTTGCGTCAAGAGTTGGCGGCCCTTGATACCCCACCCCCGTCCTTTATGATTATGCGGCCCTCACGGCAGCTCAGTAAGATGATTTGCGACCCGCCACGTTGGGGGCTGTATCCCGCGCAAAACCTTGACGGCGATATTTTCTCTGATATTTCTGCAGCACTCGGTGGCAGCCTCGCCACCGCAAGCTCG
>QXYP01000111.1:2000-3124 GCA_009886815.1 Halieaceae bacterium | reverse complement strand
CCCCGCAGCGCCACTGCGGACCTCAAAGTTATTTCCCAGACTGTCATGAAACGATGAAAGCCGCTAATCATCATTTGATAAAGCCGCCAACCTCTGCCAATCAAAACTCGCCCCAGGATCTGTCTTTCGACCCGGCGCAATATCACTGTGACCTACAATATCACCTTCACCGAGAGAGGGGTGGTGGCCCTTTAATACACCGATAAGCTTTTGCAGCTGCAGGTACTGAATATCTGTGTAGGCCTGATCATCGGTACCTTCAAGCTCAATACCAATGGAAAAATCATTGCAGTTACTACGCCCACACCATTGGGATTCACCGGCATGCCAAGCCCTATCGTCGGTGGCTACAAACTGTAAAATTTCTCCCAATCTGGTGACTAAAAAATGGGCTGAGACGCGAAGATGCGCGATACTCTCGAAGTAAGGGTGTAATGATGGATTTAGTGCATTGGTAAATAGTGCTTCAATATGGCCTCCCCCAAACTCTCCCGGGGGCAGGGAAATGTTGTGCAGCACAATGAGCTGGAGGGGCGCTTTTTCGGGGCGGCGATTAAAGTTGGGCGAAGCGACTTTTCGAGCTCCGGCAAGCCATCCTTGGGAAATCGTCCAATCGTCAGATTCTGTCATCACCTTTGCATCTTATCCCATGAGAGCAGATCACCCAAAAGACCCATGACCGGGAGTCGTTATGCTAAGCCAGCAGTACATTGAACAACTCGTAAGCCTAGCGCTGGAAGAGGACATTGGCGACGGCGATATCACCGCGGAACTGGTTCAAGCCGACAGCCAGGCCCGCGCGTTAGTTGTAAGCCGGGAGGCCGGGGTGCTTTGTGGAAGCCGCTTTGTTGATGCCGTTTTTTTAGCCCTGGACCCCGAAATTTCCGTGGAATGGTTTAAATCTGATGGTGAGCTACTTGAGCCCAATGACTCCTTGTTTAGCGTCAGCGGTAACGCTCGAAAAATTCTGACGGGAGAGCGTACGGCTCTCAATTTTCTGCAGCTACTCTCAGGCACTGCCTCATTGGCCAATCGCTTCGCCAACCACGTCGAGGGAACAGGAGTGCGGCTTTTGGACACGCGTAAAACAGTGCCGGGCCTGCGCTTGGCTCAAAAATATGCGG
>QXYP01000111.1:0-1990 GCA_009886815.1 Halieaceae bacterium | reverse complement strand
ACGCCTTTTTAATCAAAGAAAATCATATTGAAGCCTGCGGTGGAATTGCCGCAGCGATCGCTGCAGCTCGACATTCAGCGCCTGGAAAAACCGTGGAAATTGAGGTCGAAACCCTCGATGAGCTGCAACTCGCGCTCGCTGCGAAAGCTGACAGAATCATGCTCGATAACTTTAGTGAGGCCATGCTCAGAGACGCCGTCGCTGCCAACGCGGGCCAATCTGAATTGGAGGCCTCGGGCAATATTGCCGAGCATAATCTTCGGTCTATTGCCGAAACCGGTGTCGATTTTATTTCTATTGGTGCACTCACCAAGCGTGTAGAGCCACTGGACTTGTCGATGCGTCTGGAACGCTGAACCTGCGTCTTTGAACGCCCGCCAAGTCTCTGGCGGTGGTAAAAAAATTCCAATCGACGGTGACGGCGCCCGGGCTTAGTAGCCTCTAGCCTAGACCGATGCGGTGCTAATCGTGCAGGGCGCGGGGCGCCACCAACACGCCGTTGCGATCGGCGTAGATCCAATTGTCAGGCATCACAATAACGTTTCCCAAGGTGAGCCCAACGTCGCGCTCCCCGACTCCACGCTTCGCTGTTTTAACAGGCACAACGCCCAAGGCAAATACACCCAAAGCGAGTGTGTCTATGATCTCCACGTCACGAATCGCCCCTAAGATCACGATGCCCGCCCAACCATTGTCAATCGCAGCTTTCGCAAGGTTGTCGCCTAGCAGAGATCGCCGCAGTGATTGCTGACCGTCGACAACAAGAACCCGACCATCACCCGGGGTAGAAACCGCCTCGGCGACGCGGGAGTTATCTTCATGGCAAGAAACCGTTGCTGCAGGCCCGGCAAAGCGCTCCACAGTGCCAAAGTGCAGAAACTGAAAAGGTAAGACCTCACTCTCAGGGTAACTGTCTGATAAATCGGGCGTGGTGAAAGTTATTTCGCTCATTGTAAATAGTCAGAACCAATCGAGGGAAAAACTGGATAGCGTTTCACCGCCCTCCAAAATAGTACCCGCATGGGCCTTACAACGCGGCAGGATGCGCGCGCCGTAAAACGCCGCCGTCGCTATTTTACGACGACAAAAATCGGCATTATCGTCGGCGGCAAGCTTGGCTTCGGCTACAAGGGCTGAGCGCGCCAACTGCCAGCCGCCAAAGAGATATCCCGTTTGCATCAGGTAGTCGAAGGCACCGCCAAAAGCATTGAATCGATCGGCGCTCATTTGACTGAGGAGGTGCTGGGTAGTAACGCGATGTTCTGCCAAGGCACTCCTCAGTGATTTACCCAGCGCTGCCAATTCTGGGTGTGACGCCTGAACTAACTGCTCTGCAGTATCGGCTATTTCCGCCTGCATGGCCTCCATGGCAGAGCCACCATCACGGGCCAGCTTACGGTTGACCAAGTCCGCCGCCTGAATGCCATTGGTTCCCTCATAAATAGGGGTAATCCGAACATCACGCATGTACTGAGCTGCACCGGTCTCTTCAATAAAACCCATACCCCCGTGAACCTGAACCCCGAGTGAGGTCAACTCCACACCGATTTCGGTACACCACCCTTTGATCACAGGAATCATAAGATCAATACGCTGGCGCTGCTCACTCTTAAACTCTGCTTCTGCGTAATGCGCTAAATCCATGGTAACCGCTTCGTTATAAGCCAGCGCTCGCATCGCCTCGATCAGTGACCGCATGGTCATGAGCATTCGCTTAACGTCGGCATGTTCAATAATGGGCACACCGCCTTGAACGCGCTCACGGGCGTAAGCCACCGCCTTTTGGTAGGCCCCTTCCGAAGCACCCACACCCTGTAAACCCACCTTCAAACGGGCCTCATTCATCATGGTGAACATACAAGCCAGCCCGTTATTTTCTTCCCCAACGAGGTAGCCAATGGCGCCGTCTTGATCGCCATAGGCCATCACGCAGGTTGGGCTGCCATGAATGCCCAGCTTGTGCTCGGTAGAAACAGGAAACGCGTCGTTA
>QXYP01000110.1:2059-3468 GCA_009886815.1 Halieaceae bacterium | reverse complement strand
CCCGGGGGCGATGTGGCTGCTGAATGATAGTGGTCAGCATGCTCTCACCATCGATCGGAAATTCCGTATCGGGGCTGACCCCAGCCGCTTCCAGCAAAGTCGGCATGACGTCCATAACCGACATAATCGACCCATTGACAGCGCCCGGCGTTACTTTCATTGGCCAACGCATAACGGCGACCACACGAATACCGCCTTCAAAGGCGTCGCCCTTGCCTCCCCTGAGAGGCGCATTATCAGCGCCGCCGATGGCGTAAACAGCACCCCCATTGTCAGAAAAGAAGAGCACCAGCGTTTCTTCTGTTAACGCCTCATCATCGAGGGTCTGGAGCACCTGACCTATGGCACGATCCATGCCGTCAACCACCGCTGCATAGAGCGGGCGCGCACTGTCGTTGCCCATCAGACGACTGATCGTGCGCGTGCGATCTGCCATCTTGCTGCGGCTTGCTTCGCGATCGTCCGACATGTCAGCGTACTTCAGTTTGAGGTCGGCGGGGGCATCCAGTGGCGTGTGGGGCGCAATGAAGGGCATGTAAATAAAGAAAGGCCGGTCCGGATCGCGATCTTGAATATAGCGACTGACTTCCTCAGCAAGGAGATAACTTTCATAACCCTCATCATCTATCGACTCGCCGTTACGCTGAAAGTCCTTGCCACCTACGCTATTAAACGGTGGATAAAAGCCGACTTCCGTGTGGAGGTGTCCATAAAAGTGTTCAAATCCGCGGCTGTTAGGGTGAAAGCCTTGCTGCGCATGGCCCAAATGCCACTTTCCTACCATCGCGGTTTGATAGCCTGCTGACTGCAGCAACTCAGGTAAAAAGGTCTCCTGAGTATGCACACCATTATTTGACCAGGGCATAATCGTCGCGTACGCAACGCCCAATCGAATTGGATCCCGTCCGGTCATGAGCGCCGCGCGGGTGGGAGAACAAATGGGGGTGGTATAGAAACGATCGAGAACGACACCTTCACTAGCCAAACGATCCAACGACGGCGTATCGATTTGGGTATTGCCGTGAAAGCCAACATCAGCCCAGCCCAGATCGTCGGCGACGATCACAATAATATTGGGCCGTACTTCGCCTGCTATTGCAGGTAACGCCCCTAAGCACATCAATACCGTGATGCAAAAAATTCGACTCAGCATTTTAATTCCGAAATATTTTCGTAACGGGTGTGGCAAGATATAAGCATAAAAATTTCATGATTGCGCGGTGGGCAAATTATGCGCTGGAAAACTGGATTAATCGTAACGACCGCGTTGGTTGCCGTGTTCGCTGTGATCAACTGGGACAGCGTTGCCCATCGCATTTATACGAGCCTGGGAGGCGCGCTGGGAAACGTAGCGGTCAACCGATTTACAAAGGGGGTAGAAGAAAAAGCCGGCGAGCGAATGGCAGCGG
>QXYP01000110.1:0-2049 GCA_009886815.1 Halieaceae bacterium | reverse complement strand
CACGGCCTATCGAGGTGACGGAGGTCGCTTCTCGCATCTATCGGGCCACCGGAGTGGGTTCTAGCTATGCCATTCTGACAAGTGATGGCGCAATTATTTTTGATACCGGACTGGTAATTCAGGCAGCAGAACAGCGAGAAAAGCTCCTAGAGGCAATAGGTCATGTACCTGTGCGGAAAATTTTCCTCAGTCATTCTCACGCCGATCACGTGGGCGGGGCCCGGTTCTGGAATGACGGTACCGCCGAGCTCGTTGCACATCGCGAATTCTTGGAGGAGCAGCGCTACCTGACTGAACTGAATCCCTATCTACATCAGCGTAATCGCGTACTCTTTCCTTGGTTGCCAGAGCAACCTTTAACATTGCCGGGACTTAACTTCAGAGGCCTAAGCCCCGATCGCCTCGTGTCGCCGGAGGCGCCCTTTGCCTTCTCGGTAGGCGATCGGTCTTTTGTAGCATTGGCGCTGTCTGGCGCTGAGGGGTCGGATAATCTCGTTCTGTGGCTGCCTGATGAAGGTATTTTGTTTTCGGGAGACTTCTTTGGGCCCTTGTTCCCACAGTTTCCCAATATTTTTACCATGCGGGGCGAAAAAACGCGCCGGCCCTTTGAGTTTATGCGAGCGATCGATCAAATTCTTGCGCTGCAGCCTACGACTTTATTACCCAGTCACGGTAGCGTGGTATCGGGCAGCGATTACATTGCATCGAACATGCTTCGCATTCGCGATGCGATAGGCTGGGTACACGATCAAACCGTCTCGGCCATGAATGCGGGCATACCGTTGTCCCAGTTGATGCAAACCATTTCGCTACCTGCACATATGAATCTCGATGAAAGTCACGGCAAGGTCAGTTGGGCTGCTAAAAGTATCTGGGAGTACTATGCCACTTGGTTTCATTTCGACCGGACCAGTGAACTTTATGGGGTGGATCAAACTGAGGTTCTACCCGACCTCTCCCGCATGATTGATATTAATATGGCGTTGACGATTATTGACGATCACATGGCCCACAAGCGTTGGGAGAAGGCAATGCTGCTGATCGAGCTGATGTTGGGAAGCGCACCCCATGCGGCTGAAGTCCGAGAGCGGCATCGACAGGCTCTCCTCGGTCTGCGACAACGCGCTGAAATTACGGAGCACAATGACTACGAGCTTTACTGGCTCGATGCTCAGCTTCGCAAAATTAAGGCTGAAGACCCAACATCGACAGCAAATGGCCCACCCCACTGAAAAACCTGGCTCTCCCCAGAGACAGACAGGGTCTTTGATCAAATCGCGTTTTTAAAACGTGAAAGCGCGAAGAATGATGGCCTACGCAGGATCTGAGAGCCACACGGGCCGTTCCAAGACAGACACCAGCTGAACGCATGCGGCGCACCCAGACACGGTATGCCGGTACAGAAGCCGCCGAATATTAGGTGTGCGCAAATAATGTTGGGAGTAACGTTAATGGGTAAGCAGCTACAGGAGCGCTATGGCTACCTTGCAGGCACGCGCGCCGCTTAACCCACAACGTGCGCTAACGGAGTCATTGAACCGATCTAACTCGCAATGCCTGCGCGCCTCAATCCTTGGGCGTCAGCCACCGTACTGTTACCCAGATCATCAAAGGGGCAAAAAACTTAACCACATCATCATTGCCCAGGCTTGGCGCACCAAACCGATCGATGCCTCTCATTTCAGGGAGTATGAACAGAGCCCAGAAAACGGCGGCCACAAGGCTGATCTTCCAGATCCAGTGCATTGAGTTTGTCATTAGCTTTGCCATGAGCCTTGCTCCTGAATTATTGGGTTAGTGTGCAGTAGTGAGGCGAGCCAGCGTCGTGCAATTGCCGACAGTATGCCGGCCCCAGAGAAGCCCCCTAATCTGGTGATTTACATGCCTCAGCTGCACCTCAGTGATAGCCTCCTCGCGGAAGCCATTGTGGAGTTCTTTAAGTCGCGCAGGGACTGGGAGGGGGAGTCGGGCAAGCACTGGAGGCTCATATTCGGGGAGGCAGGTCAGGTTGAGTTGAGTTGAGTTGAGTTGAGTTGAGTTGAGTTGAGG
>QXYP01000011.1:2333-9394 GCA_009886815.1 Halieaceae bacterium | reverse complement strand
GGTGTGGCAAACACGTTTATTAGGTCCACCCGAAAAATCAGAAAAAGGATCGCCAGTGTTCCGGTGTATCCCAGAGACAGGATCAGCCCCGAAGAAATCACCTGGTTAGCTCTGGCCATATCGCCCGCGCCAACAAACCGGCCTATCAGCGTCATTACCCCAATATTGAGGCCAATCATGGGTATGAAGGACAGCATGTCCCAATTAAATACAATGGCCATGGCAGCACCTTGCACCACACCATAAGATTGGAACATCAACAAAAACAGGTTGAAGGTGGCCGTATTCATAAAACTCTCTACCGCAGATGGTGTACCCAGCCGCAAGTACCTGCGTAAAATTCCGGGCTCGATCCCCCAGGATTTACCAACGCTAAACTGGGCACGGTGATCGCGGGAAAGGTAGAACAATAGATAGATACCGATGGCAAATGCAGTGGCGGTTACGGTGCCCAACCCGGCACCAACAATTCCCAGTTCTGGCAAGCCGAATTTCCCGAAGATCAGAAGCCAACTCAGGGGAATGTTGATAAAAATGGCCAGCACATCCGTGATCATTACCACCTGTGTACGGCCAATGCCGGCAAAATAAGAGGCAAGACAAGCCTTTAGTAACATGAACGCGCTTCCCAGCATTAGGGTATAGAAGTATGCGCGCTCTAATGAAACCTGCGTCGAGTCATGCCCCAGATAATCAAATGCCCGTCCCATGCCATAGCCGATCAAGGCCAGAAAGGGGACCGACACCAGGGCGATCAGAAAACCCTGGGTGACAACTTTAGGGCATTTGTGAAAATCTCCCGCGCCGTAATACTGCGCCACCAATGCATTGGCATAAGTGATTAAGCCAATAAAAAAAGAGACGCAGAAAAACATCGCAACCCCGCCTCCCATTGCAGCTGCCACATGAACAGAATCAATCTGCGCCAGAAACCAACGATCGGAAAACACCATCACTGCGAAGGAGCCATGGGATACCACCATGGGTAGTGATAGACGGGCCAACTCCCGCAGGGTTGTCAGAGACAAGAGTTTCATGCGAGCAAAGTTGCCGGGAACGCTAATTAGGAGGAGGGCGCAAGTATAGGGGCAGCGACTGCAATGGGATACTTATTAACTCAGTCTGGCACGTTAACAGTGAATATGATCTGAGACATAGGAAGAAAATTGGCTGTTGTGAGCAGATTTTCTTGCTGATAGTGACGGCTGAACTGGAGAAAGTCGCAAAGTAGTCACTGACTGCTCTGAAAAGTTGTTGGCGGCGATAATCGCAAAGAGGATGCAGGGCCAGTTCAAGGTGCACCGCGCCTCTTAAAAAGTGGTGGGCCCAGTAGGACTTGAACCTACGACCAATCGATTATGAGTCGAGGAGCGTTGTTTTGTTGCGCGGCATCCGTGTCTCATCCCGGAGATGAGTGTGGCGCTGCTGTGAGCACTAGCCGTCCAAGGTCGCCAATTCCGATTCCAGACGCTTTTTTGCGGTTCCCCGAGGCTTTGCGAGTCGTGCAATGCCTAGGTACACCACGGGTGTGAGGTACAGAGTAAAAATAGCCGCTAAGCCCAGTCCGCCAAAAACCACCCAACCCACGGCTTCGCGGGCCTCAGAGCCAGGCCCAGACGCTAAGATCAACGGCAGGGCACCCACAACCGTTGAGACCAGTGTCATGGCGATAGGCCGTAATCGGGTGTGGGCAGCTTCTGCGATCGCTTCCCGCACGGAGAGCCCCTCATCGCGCAGCTGGTCAGCGAACTCGACCAGTAAAATGCCGTTTTTTGCGATCAAGCCAATTAGCATGACTAACCCAACTTGAGAGTAAATGTTGAGGGAGGTGCCGGTCATAAACAGCGCAAAAATAGCGGCGGCGAGCCCGAAGGGCACAATGGTCATGATGACAACGGCTGATGTCACGCTCTCAAACTGAGCAATGAGCACCAGAAATACGACAAGCAGCGCGAAGCCATAACTCATTAAAGTGTCGCGGGTTGCCTCATCGAGTGCCGCGGCCTCTCCTCGGGTAATAACGGAAATATCTGCTGGCAGCACCTGTTGGGCCAGCGCCATAAGGTCATCAATAGCCGCTTGCAGCGCAACACCCGGTTGAACTTCGACATCAATTTCAATGGCCCGTCTTTGCACGCGTCGGTCTAGCTGACCCGCCACGCCGCGTTCGGTAAGGGTCACCACGCTAGACAGGGGGACGACCGCGTTACCAGCGGTGCGAATATATAAGTTAACCAAGTCGCTGGGATCGTTGATTTTATCCGCGCCGGCTTCCAGCACAATGGGCACGGTCTGATCATCAACATTGAGGTCAATCACTCGGAAGCCATCGACCATAACCCGTAGGGTTTGGGCCACATCGTCCAATGATACGTTTAGGTCAGAGGCGCGTTCGCGATCTATCTGCACCGATAGTTGGGGTTGCGAGGGGTCGTAACTTACTCGCGGCCTGCTGACACTGTCTAACTGTTCACGAATAGCATCGCTATAAGTTCTGGCTGCTGCAAACAGGCTGTCGTAATCGGTGCCTAGCAGCGCGAGACTAATTCCGCCCGTGGATGCGCCGCGAATATTGAGTGAATTACCGCTAAAAATTCGCGTGGTCATGCCTGGAATGTCGGCAAACAGGGGCTTGAGCTCTGCGGCTATCTCCTGCTGGGAGCGTTCTCGCTGATGCCAGGGTACCAGCCTGGCATTAATAAAAACGATGTTGGGGTCCCATCGGCCAATCACGGTGTAGAGACTTTCAATCTCACCATTATCGATAAGGGGCACTAGAATATTTTCCAAACGATCGCCTTGGCGCTCAACATAAGCCAAGCCAACCCCATCGGGCCCCCTTGAAAATATATTGAGTGTGCCTCGGTCTTCGGTAGGCAGTAGTTCGCGATCTAGCTGCCAGTATAGGGTGCCAGCGGCGCTAGCCGCAGCAATACACACTAACAGTGCAAAGATTGGCCAGCGTAGCACCTGGTTCAAGCTGCGATCGTAAAATCGACTCAGCACGCCGCCTAGGGCATCAGCACGACCCTTTTGTGGCTTATTCGTGGCGAGCTTTGCCATGGCGGCTGGCACCAGGCTCAGGGCCACAAAGGAAGAGACCGCAACGGCAATGGCCAGTAGCAAGCCGAATTCCCTAAACAAGCGGCCGGCTGTCCCTGGTAGAAAGGCAATGGGAATAAAAACGGCGACGAGCACCGCAGTGGTTGCAATAACGGCGAAGAAAACGCGGCGGGTTCCTACAACCGCCGCAACGCTTGCTGGATCCCCTGCGGCGCGTCGCCGCTGCACGCTCTCGAGTACCACAATGGCGTCGTCAACAATGAGGCCTGTGGCCAATACCAGGGCGAGGAGGGTAAGAATGTTAATAGAAAACCCTAGCAGCCAGCAGGCCGCCATGGTGCCCAAAAGCGAGATAGGGATTGCGATTGCGGGGATCAAAGTGAGTCGCATTGAGCCCGAAAACAGCCTGATGGTGCCAATGACCACTAAAATCGCAATACACAGTGTAAACAGCACCTCTTTCACGGCACCGCGAATGAACACCGCGTTATCTGAAATGATCGAGAGGGTCAGATCTTCCGACCGCGCATTAATCGCCTCAAGGGCAGATCTCACCCCATTGGAGATTTCGATCGTGTTTGAGCCGGCCTGCCTGACAATACCAATACCCACAACCCGTTCCCCGTTGAGCCGCACGATGCTGTTGGCATCGGCAGGAGAAAAAGCCACTCGGGCGACATCGCCCACGCGAATGCCGTCGCGTATCACCAAAGACTCAATATCTTGTTCTCGGGTGACGGCGGCATCGGCGCGCACTAACAGCTGCTGTTCGCCGGCTCGAAAGCTGCCCGCGGGCACGTCTAGCGGCGCACCCCGAAGCACATTGGCCACGTCGGTTACTGTGAGCCCATAACTGGTCAGCCGTAGGGGGTCGAGAATAACGCGCAAGATCCGCTCTCTAGCCCCAAATAGCGGGACATCGGCAACGCCGGGCAGAGATATAAAGCGCGGCACGATATCTTGCTCAATGCGCCGCGCTAAATCCTCCTCATTGAGGTTGTCAGCTTTTACTGCGATGCGGACAATTTCGTCCCCTTGTTGATCGGCTTTGAAAACGGATAAGGCCTCAATGGCATCGGGGAGATCGCGCTCAATACGACTCACCGCTTCTCGCACATCTGACGCCGCTTTATCGACGCTTGTTCCGGGACGAAACTGCACCCAGATACGCGTATTGTTTTCTTCGCTGGAGGAATTGATTTCCTGAACCCCGGTAACCCGGGCTACAGCGCCCTCGAGTAGCCGCGTAACCTCGGCATCCATTGTTTCTGGAGAGGCTCCCGGAAGCTGTGCTCTGACGGTCACCAATGGCCTGTCGACATCGGGTAACTCGCGCACTTCAATCGCCATAAGTGCCGCGATACCCGCGATAGCAATGAGGAGATTTAACACCAGGGTCAACAGCGGGCGTTTCACCCCGAGTTCTGGAAGGCCACCGCCAAAAGCGCCGCCCAATCGATCACCCATTGTTTGGGGCATCCGCATCTGGCCGGAGCTCGGCGGCTGTTCTGGAACTCTCTTTAGGGTTGTTGATGGGGTTGAGGTCTTTGAGTGTTGCACCCGCGCGCACGGCTTGAACACCTTCGGTGATGACTCGGGTGCCCAGAGCAATATCAGCTTCGATCAGTATTTCACCGGCCAGTCGTTTTACCAATTGCACGTCCCGTCGCACGGCCTTGCCATCTATCGATGTCCAAATATAGGCGCCATCGGCCCCCCATTGCACGGCGACATCGGGGACGGCTTTGAAGGCCCCGCGTTCTGCACGAACGCTAATTTCAAAGGCCATACCGGGACGATACTGATCTGACGCATTATCGATGACGGCTCGTGCGGTGAAAGCCCTCGATGTGGGATCGATCCGCGAATCAACAGCAATAACCTCTCCATAAAGGGGTTGGTCAGCCCCATCCCACAGCCGTACGTCAACGGAGGTGCCCGGTAGGACTTTCCCCACATAAACTTCAGGCACCGCAAAGTTCACCAGTAGCTGGCTTCGGTCATCTAGGGTGGTCACCTGCGTGCTGGAATCGATACGATCGCCCGAATCTATTTCGGTGATGCCGACAACGCCGGCAAAGGGTGCACGAATGAACCGTCGGTCTAGAGCGACTCGAGCTTGATCCAAGCTGATGCGAGCGGTATCGGCTGTCGCGATTGCAGTATCAATTTGGCTTTCTGCAAGATTGGCCTTTTCAAGGTTGACCTGTTTGTAGCGCCGGACCAGTCGCTCTGCGTCGGCCAGTTGTACCTCGGCTAATTCAAGGGCTAACCGTTCATCGCGATTGTCGAGTTCCAGTAATGTGTCGCCAACATCGACCCAGGTATTGGCACTGAGGTGCACCGCGCGCACGATTCCCGCAGCTTCTGGGTACAAAACAACACTGTGAAGGGCTCTAGCGGTGCCCACCGCTTGGATCGTCTCAATGAGTGACTGCTCGACAATGGCTTGAGTGACGACATGGGTTACGTTGCTGCGTTGACGGAATCCCTGCGCGCCATTATCGCTGTCGGCATCTTGCTCACTGCAACCCGCTGAAACAACGATGACCAAGGTAGCCAAGCACAACCGGGCCGCACTACGGCCTCTGCGTTTGGCACGCGCCTGCAAGGTGATGTTAGAAATCATGGAACCCATGAATGGAAACCCTCTAGTGACCCTCGGGAATACGTAAAGGTTCGCCCTCAGGATCCATATTTTTAGGGGTTCATAGTACCACCGTCCCTACTTGAGTGACGCGCAGCACTCTTTGTGCCGTTTACCTATCGCAACAGTGCCATCAGTTACCGTTTTTTTAAGCGTCTATGTCGTTACAGACTTCAGGCAGTTTTGGGTGAGTGGTATTAAAAGTATGCCGCGTCCTTAGGGGTTACCCGGTGGGAATGGATGACATATAGCCCGGTAGAATAACTTCGATCAGACACGGCCCTCGATGCTGCATGGCATGTTCAAACTGCTGATCAAAATCGCTGACGGTTTCTGCGCGATGAGCCGACATGCCCATACCTTGAGCGAGTTGCACCCAGTCGATTGTGGGGTTGCTCAAGTCAAGTAGCGATCGCGCTTTTTCGGTGGGATTCGTCACCCCTACACGTTCCATTTCAATATTGAGAATGGCATAGGAACTGTTGTTGAGAAGAACCACGGTCACGTCCAGATTTTCCCGCACCATAGTCCACAGCGATTGCACGGTGTACATGGCTCCCCCGTCTGCTTGCAAGGCAATAACCTTCTGGTCAGGACAGGCCACCGCCGCTCCCAATGCAAGTGGGAGTCCTTGGCCGATGGCTCCGCCGGTGAGCATTAACCATTCATGGGGCGCTGAGTAGCCCGTGTACGCAAAGGCGCCCATGCCATTGGTGGCGCCCTCATCAGAAACAATCGCGTGCTCGGGGAGGTGGTTGGCAATGACTTTACCCAGCTCCAACATATTCATTGGGCCGGCTTCTAGTGCATGGGTGGTTTGGGTTTGGAGTACTGCTGGAGATTTTGGTGCATCAAGCGCGTCGGCCAGGCGGGTAAGCGCATCGAGCGCATCATGACGCACGTCAGCAAGGGTTGAGACGTCCGCCGTTTCGGCGGGGAGATAACTGGGTTTATTGGGATAGGCAAAAAATGAAACGGGCGCTTTAGAGCCCACCACCACGAGAGTACTAATATCTTGGAGAAACTCGGCGGCTTGTTCGCCAAAGTACGGTAATCGCTCAACAGGAACACGGCCCGCGCCTCGCTGTATGCGCGCACAAAATGTTTCGCTAATCAGACGGGCACCCGTCGCTGCAGCGATTCTACCGGCTTGCCACAAAGCATCAGCTCGCAGGGCTCGTCCTCCTAGAAATAGGGCGCTCACATCACCTTGGCGCAATGCTTGGGCGGTCTTAGCAATCGCCTCATCGGTGACACAAGGTACCGAGGGTTTTGTCATTGGTGGAGGCGCCGCCGCGGTTTCAGACCAGGCGTGATCGGCAGGCGCAATAAAACTGGCGATTTGCCCCGG
>QXYP01000011.1:0-2323 GCA_009886815.1 Halieaceae bacterium | reverse complement strand
CGCAGCTTCTAAAGCCGCTATGCCTACTTCAGCGAGTTGTTCGGGGCTTTCAGAATGTCCTATCCAGTCAGAGACGGGTGAGGCAAATCCTTCAATGTCGGAGGTCAAGGGGGCATCGAATTTACGGTGGTAGGTTGCATGGTCTCCGATCATGTTGATCACCGGCGATTGCGCGCGACGGGCATTGTGTAAGTTAGCCGAGCCATTGCCAAACCCAGGGCCCAGGTGCAGAAGTGTTAAAGCAGGCTTATCTGCCATTCTGCCGTAGCCATCGGCGGCGCCGGTGACAACGCCCTCAAATAAACCCAGAATAGCGCGCATGCGAGGTTCGCCATCTATCGCGGCCACCAGCTGCATTTCCGAGGTGCCTGGATTGGCAAAACACACTTCTACACCGGCGTTTGCCAACGCTTTAATCAATACATCTGCACCTGTCACCACGGTTCTCGCCTCGTTGTTTGTATTGATGGGATATTAGCATTGACGGTGTTTAAAAAGGGTTAAAATGACGTTGCTCTCCCTGGTTAAATTTGACCTTATTGCCATTGTCTTTGCAGAATCGATGGTTGAATTTGAACTTGGCGTATGTTTTTCTACGCGCAAGAAACCCTAGGCTGGCCGGGTTTGTTCCCGGTGCGGCATCAGTGATTCAGCGTTTGTTAAGTCGCCTGAGACGGCAGAACCTACCGGCAATTTGACGCAAGCTCAACCGATGGTGACCCCAGCGGCGAAACGGTGGCTTTTTTCTGATCAGCGATAGTTTGCCTAGTCAGAGCCCTTTGCGTTGGAGATTTATTGCAAGGACCAGTAGGGCTGATTACAGCAGGTATAAAAACGCATTATTTGGGCGGCTATTAAAGCGACTCACGCAATAGCTATTTATTGAGAAACGATTGACCAAGGGCTTCATCATGATTCCAAGAACATTATTCGATTCTGAGCACGAGCAATTTCGAGAGTCTTTTCGCCGTTTTCTGGAAGCAGAAGCGGTCCCCCATTACGATCAATGGGAAAAGGACGGCGAGATAGATCGCAACCTTTGGACAAAGGCGGGCGCTCAGGGCTATCTGTGCCCTACCGTTTCTGAATCTTACGGCGGTGCCGGCGCGGATTATCGTTACAACGTCATTGTGGGTGAAGAGCTTTCTGATTTGGGCATGGCCGGGGTTGGGTTCATTTTGCATTCGGATATCGTGGTGCCTTACATCGAGAACGTAGGCAACGAAGCACAAAAGCAGAAATTTTTGCCCAAATGTATTTCTGGGGAAATCGTAACGGCTATTGCCATGACTGAGCCCGGTACCGGATCCGACTTGCAAGGTATTCGTACATCGGCGGTCGATTGTGGGGATCACTATCTGCTTAATGGTGCCAAAACCTTTATCAGTAGTGGTCAGCAGGCTGATGTTGTGATTGTGGTTTGTCGCACGAATGACTCACCTGATGCCGGTGCAAAGGCCTTCAGCCTGTTAATGGTTGAGCGTGGTATGCCCGGCTTCGAGCGTGGCCGCAATTTAGACAAAGTGGGTCAGAAGGCCGCCGATACCTCGGAGTTGTTTTTCAATGACGTGAAGGTCCCAAAGGAGAATTTGTTGGGGGAAGAGGGCATGGGGTTTATGTACCTTATGCAGGAGCTGCCCCAGGAACGTTTAACCATTGCCGCCTCTGCGGTGGCGGCAACAGAAGCGGCCTTGGCGATGACCGTAGCCTATGTCAAAGAGCGCTCGGCCTTTGGTAAACGCATTGCCGACTTTCAGCACACTCAGTTTCAACTGGCTCAACTCGATGCCGAGGTAACAGCAATGCGCACCTTCGTCGATCGCTGCGCTGAATTACACTTGAGTAAAGCCCTCAGTGCAGTCGATGCCTCAAAGGCAAAACTGCTCGCGACAGAATTGCAGTGTAAGGTGGTAGACGATTGCGTGCAGATGCATGGCGGCTATGGCTACATGACCGAATACCCCATCGCAAGGGCGTACGCCGATGCGCGCGTACAGCGCATTTACGGCGGCACCAGCGAAATTATGAAGCTTATTATTGGTCGTGATTTGTTGGCAGCTTAGTAGGACGCTGGTCAAAAATAACTCGGATTTCGGCTAAACAAACCCGTTAAAAAAATTAGGAGTTTTCAATGTCCCAAGGACCTCTCGCGGGTGTAAAAGTTGTTGAATTGGCGGGCATCGGCCCCGGTCCCTGTGCAGGGATGATGCTGGCTGATATGGGGGCTGAAGTTACCGTAATCGAGCGACGATCTCCCAATGCCAACGCCGCACCCACCAGTCAGCAGATGGCGGCCCACACGTTTTATAACCGCGGTAAACGC
>QXYP01000109.1 GCA_009886815.1 Halieaceae bacterium | reverse complement strand
GCCCTTGGCAAACTGAAAGATATAAGATTGTTAAAACGGTATCAGTATATGTGCAAATGACGAGCAAATATCCAATCTTCGGCCAAAACGCTGTCATATCGCTGTTCATATCGCGACAGTCTTAATCACTTATAGCCCAGTGCTATACTGCATAGCCCACTACGCAGGCATCGAGTGGTTCTGAAGCGATACGGGCGAATTTAATTCCGCCCATGAAATTTGAGGGAAAGCATGCACAGCGTCTCAAACTTTCTTAACTCCAAGCGCTACTGGCTGCTTCTGGCCGCAGTGAGTGTGGCTATGCTGGGTATTGCTCTGTTTTATCAATACGCCCTCGGCGAGGAGCCCTGCCAAGTCTGCATACAAGCGCGCTTATGGGTAGTGGCTCTATTGCTCATTAGCCTCTTTACTGCCTGCCTGCCGAACAACCGCCGAACGAGATTTTGGGGTAACACCTTCGTCCTGCTAAGCACCGCAGGGCTGGGCGAGCGCGCGTGGTTCCTTTATCAGCTAGAGAATGGACAGGGCAATGGCAGCTGTGAATTTCAGCTCGGCATGCCCGACTGGTTTGCGGTTGATCGCTGGTTTCCCTCGCTTTTTGAAGTGCGGAATCTGTGCTCATTTACGCCAGAAATGCTGTTTGGGCTCAGCATGGCCGAGGCCCTAATGGCTGTCGCAGTAGCGCTCAGTGTGGTCATCGTTGTCGCACTAGCGGCCAATCAAATTTTCACGAGCACAGCACCTTCAGCCCCTGAACCTCAACGGTAACCAAAGGGTGCCTACTCCACGAGGCTATCGGTCAGTGAACGCTAAACCGTCCATTTTCTGGTTTTCAAGCGCCATCAACAGTGGCCTGCTATCACCCTGTGATGAGGCTTAGCTTTACGCGGCTGGCACAATACCCCCCGGGCGCAGCTTTTCAATATCAGGTTTAATTCTGTGAAAATTTGTTCCGATGGGGTTATCCAGCGCTGCAGATCATGCGGCGAGACCCGCTTGAATCTCTTGAATAACCGTGTGTGCTGACATCACGTCTTCGTAGGTGGTATCAAACTGCCCCACCTGAAAACGAATCACCTTCTGATTTTGCCAAGTGCCCTGGGTCAAATAAATACGGCCATCATCATTGATGGCATCGACCAACTGCTGCTGCGTTTTGTCGTCTCCCGCGCACCGAAAAGAAAACAGGCTGAGCACGGGTTCACTCGTAATAACAAACCCCGGGGTCTCCCTTATGCGCTCGCACAGCTCCTGCGCCCAATTCACGTGATTCCTAAGGCGCGTTCGCAGCCCTTCTAAGCCATAGGAGCGCATTAAAAACCAAAGCTTTAGCGCACGAAATCTGCGCCCTAAGGGAATCGTCCACTCCGAAAAATTAGTAATGTCCTCTTGGCTAGTGGTGAGATATTCAGGCTGTATTTTCAATGTATCAATCTGTGCCTGGGCGTCCCTTAAAAACTGCACTGAACAGTCGAACTGGGCTCCCAGCCATTTATGTGGATTAAAAACCACGCTATCAAAGCCACTCACACCCTCCCACAATCCAAGACGTAATTCGGGGCATATCATGGCTGCCCCCGCCCATGCGGCATCTAAATGCGTATATAGGCTCTCGTCTTTGGCAATGTTGACGATGACCTCAAGATTGTCGCAGGCCCCGATACTGGTGCCCCCGGTGACGGCAATAATGCCTGCCGGGTGGTACCCCGCCAATCGATCACTGCTGATAGCCCTGCGCAGCAGCTCACCGTCCAAACTGTGTAATGGACCTTGGGTGGGGATTTTTACAAGGTTGTCCTGACCAATACCCGCAATCCAGCACGCACGATCAATGGATGAGTGCACCTGATCAGAGCAATAAATACGAATTCTTCCCTGCTCCGAGAGGCCCTGTGCATTGCCACTAAAACCCGTCGCGCGTTCGCGCATGGTCAGTACGGCAGATAGCGTCGCGGAGGACGCACTGTCCTGAATAACACCGGTGTAACCACTAGACAGGCCGAGAGCTTGCCGCAACCAATCTACCATCACCTGCTCCATTTCAGTCGCGGCAGGCGATGTTTGCCAGAGCATGCACTGGGCCGCAATGGTAGAGACCAGCATCTCGGCCAGCATCGAAGGGGGCGCTGCGTTGGCTGGAAAATAGGCAAAGAATCTTGGATGCTGCCAGTGCGTCATACCGGGCATAACGATGCGCTCAAAGTCGCCCATAATGGTATTCATATCTTCGCTATTTTCGGGAGGAGCGGTTGGCAACTGCGCCCTGACAGCACCAGGCTCTGTTTGAGCACGCACCGGGAGATCACGAATGTTGCGGTGATAATCGGCCGCCCATTCAGTAATTTTTCTCCCCCATTCGGAAAACTCATCCCACTGCACGAAGACTACCCCTCAAAAAATTCATTGCAGCAAACTGATAGCCACACACCCTCATCTGACGCCACCACGATAACGAACATTCAGAGCTAACATCTCTTTTACCATTGTTCTACCGACAGCACTTGGAATGCTCTGCACAACACCCTGTTAGTGAAGCCGGCCTGAGACGCTTGGGGCATGATACCAACCGTGAAGTAACCCTTTACGCTGGGGTGGCCGAGGTTGAATACACTTCAGTTCGACAGAGACTCGAAACGGTTTTTTTCAAGGTTCTTAGTCACGTTTTCGGGCGTAAATACGCGTCCATTCATAACAATATAGCACCCGTTTGGCAGGCTCTGAACCGCAGCAACTGAACCGCCAATATTAAACACCGCATCGTTGTGAGCAAAAGCTGCGGGCTGCAAAGCACCGGTTAAAACAATGGTCTTATCTCGAATCACTGACAACGCCTTAGCGGTCTCAATCATACCGTCAGTGCCATGGGTAATAAGGACACGGTCGCAGGATGTCGCCCGAACACGTTCAACGATATGGCGTCGATCTTTGTCGGTCATATCGAGACTATCAACTTTCATGAGCTCCTCAACCACAAAATCGAAACCCACGCCCATACTGTCGAGAAGCGGACCCACGATGGCATCGCCTATCTCGTAGTCACTTTTTTTATCAAAGTACACTTTGTCGATAGTGCCGCCCGTGGTGAATACCGCGAGTTTCATAGTAAACAACTCCAAATGCTGAGGGCTCTCTTCACCCGAAAAAATGACCTCCACAGAAACGGACTCTGGGATCTGTCGGAAGTATCAGGAAACCTGTAGCTACTCGCCATAGCAACTTCTACTAGGATTTTACTTCCCTGCTCCACCCGATAATGACAAGCAGCCACGTCAAAAACCCCGATGAGACCATAATGATAACGGCCAACCAATCAATCCAGTGTGGTTCGCCACTTCGATTAAATGGACCAGCGTTTTAATGCCGCCACCTCACAAAGCACCCTATCCTCCACGCAAAGGCCAGCGTAGGTCACCGCCTTTTTTCTAAGCAGGCTGTATCTTATTCCATTCTCTCTCGTGAGGAGGACTTGGGCATCGCCATAATATCAAGCTGCCGCCTGCGCACGCCCTGCACCGTAGTCGGGGCTTCATTAATGACTTGCGTGTTTTGTAATGTGGTGTCGAATGCGGGCCATGGCGGCACCTGATCGCCATTGGGATTGCCTGACATCGCAAAGTTGATCCAATAGCGCATCATATTTTGAGAGACCTTCCGATCAATCTCTGTCCAGTCGAAGCCTACTTTATCGGTATTGCCAAATACCAACGCGAGATCACCCGAGTGATAAGCGCCGCCACTGCGTGGCCCCCCGGGCAGGCTTAGCTCCGGCGGCTCGGGCATGTACAAGTGAAATGCAGGTGGAATATGGTTCATAAAATAGAGGAACGTCGGCTGATCAATGGCCTGCTGATATTGTGCCCAACGGCGCATACCAAAAGCCATGAAGTAATCTGTGGCGACCGCATGCTGGACCTCCCCTGGAGTCGCTCCGGGGATCGCATAAAGCCCTTTAAGCTCCTGCGCGTCGTCACCCCCCAACACCGACAAGAAGTTGTTCAATTCATCCTCGGTTAGGGCGGCATCAACCGGGAACAACTCGACCCCCTCATCAGCAAGAAAGCCCAGCAACAGTGGAACTGATGCCTGCTGTCCCGCCATAAAGGTGTTGGCCGGCAACTCGGGCAGCACCCACCCGTCGACCGTGATACGGCTTTCGTCAGCCCAATGGGTGAGCTCTGATGCTGCCAATATCGCTTTGGGGCTAGCCCCGCGCAAGGCTCCAAGCGTGTTGGCCTCAAGGGCGTTCACCAATTTCGTGCCGCGTTCATAGCCATCCATGTCTTGCGTTGGAATGGTATTAACGCAGGCCGCCGACTGACCAATGGCTTTATGAAAAAGATCCCGGGCCAAAGGCGACGCCATTAGCGCGCAAACGCTTTGTGAACCTGCCGATTGACCAAAAATAGTCACGTTGGTGGGGTCGCCCCCAAAGGCCTCAGCATTGCTTCTTATCCATTGTAGCGCCGCAATTTTATCCAAAAGCCCGTAATTTCCGGCACTGCCATGGTTTGACTCACCAGCTAAAAGTGGGTGCGCGAGAAAGCCAAAAGGACCCAGCCGGTAATTAATGGTAATGAGCACAACACCCTGCCCAGCCAATTCCGTGCCGTCGAAAATGCGTGAATGGCCCTGTCCACTGGTATGGGCTCCACCATGAAACCAAACCATAACCGGTTGTTTTTTTGTCGTGTCCGCAGTCCAAATATTGAGATAAAGACAGTCTTCAGAGACGGCAAAGGCTTCTCTGCGCCACACAAATGTCGAGGTGTGTTGTGGCTGATAACAACTGTTAGCAAAGGTGTCGGCTTTACGCGCACCTTGCCAGGAGGCTGGGGCAACGGGTGGCCGCCAGCGTAAGTCACCGACGGGAGGTTGAGCGTATGGCAGGCCTCGAAAAACCGTAACCGGAAGGCCTGATGAGTGCTTGAAAGGCGATTGAATACCCTCGACGAGACCCTGCTCAACCGACACCGTCAGTGCCGCCGAGGAAGCGGAAAAATCCGTTTCTTCGGCGCTGCAGCCCATAATCAGCAGCGAGAGAAATACACCAACGGCTTTCATCATGCTTTGCATCCCAGCTCTACCATCTGTTCGCCATAGTAGTAATAACTCATAAAACCCTCAATAAACGCCCGAAAACGTCAAGCAGCTAGAGTGCGCAAGGACTGCCACCCGTCACGCCAAGTAGCAACATCTCTTCAAGGCTTAACTGGCCGCACCTCACTATGCCAATTACTCAAAACATGCCTCCCAGCGTGCAACAAGTTCTTTAGCGCCTAATCGATTCAAGGTGGTTATATTCTGA
>QXYP01000108.1 GCA_009886815.1 Halieaceae bacterium | reverse complement strand
GGGGTTGATCTTGGCCCGCTAAAGCCTCAGCTTCCTGAGCGCCTCAAAACTCCGGGCCAGCGAATTAACTTGGCGCCCCCGGCAATATTTGGCGATTTGGCCCGTTTAGAGCAGCAGCTTGGTGAAGCTAGCGAGGGGTATCGGCTGATAGGTCGGCGTCATGTGCGCGACTGCAATTCGTGGATGCACAATTTCACACGACTCGTAAAAGGTCCTCAGCGCTGCACTTTACAGGTTAGCTCAGTTGACGCTCAGCGCGAGGGTTGGCTTACAGGGTCGCAGGTTAGCGTCTCCAGCCAGGCTGGAGAGATAGTGGTAGAGCTTGAAATAACCGATACCATGATGCCGGGTGTTGTAAGCCTACCCCATGGCTATGGTCATGATCGGCAAGGTACGCGTAGCGAAGTCGCCAACGCTCATGCTGGAGTAAGTTGCAATACCATTACTGAATCAACGTACATTGATGAACTGACGGGAAATGCAGCGCTAAACGGTGTCGGCGTGTCGATCGCTAGTCTTTGAGTGGCAATGACATTGACGATTTACACGACTCTTGTTCACACTGAGGGCACTGTGCTTAGACTGAGTTAGGCACGGCCCCATGGTAGGAAATTTTGTTGCAAACTAAATACCGCTACGGAGGGCGTTGATCGCGATATAATGAGCGCTATGAGTGAATCTTCAGTTGACAGACAGGTAGAGTTAATCCCTACGCAGCAAGTTAAAAGTGGTGAAAAATTTACCACCGATAAGGGTGTGCGAGCGATCAAAGATGGCATTAAGCGAAGTGCTACGCCTTCTGCTGCCCTGACAAAGCCCGATTGGCTGAGGGTGAGAATTCACAGTACGCCTAATTATGCGGCGGTGAAAACCATCGTGCACGATAATGATTTAGCGACTGTCTGTGAGGAGGCCAAGTGCCCCAATATTAGTGAGTGTTGGAGCGCAGGCACTGCAACCATTATGTTAATGGGTGATGTTTGTACCCGGGCTTGCCAGTTTTGTGCGGTGAATACGGGTAATCCTCAAGGTTGGCTGGATCCGGCTGAGGCCGATAAGACGGCCCGTGCCGTCCAATTAATGGGCTTAAAATATGTTGTCCTAACTTCAGTAAATCGTGACGATTTGCCCGACGGTGGTGCCTCTCGATACGCAGAGGTTGTGATTGCGGTAAAGGCGCAAAACCCAGAAACAGCGGTTGAGGCTCTCACTCCCGATTTTCTAGGGGATACTCGCGCGATTGAAGTATTGCTCGATTCTGGCGTTGAGGTCTTTGCCCAAAATATCGAAACGGTGGAGCGGTTGACGCACCCGGTAAGGGATGTCCGAGCCACTTATCAGCAAACCCTGTCAGTGCTGGCCCATGGCAAGCAATACCGCCCTGATGTGATTACAAAAACGTCACTCATGCTGGGGCTAGGTGAATCCGAAGATGAAATTATACAGTGCATGAAAGACTGTCGAGCACATGGCGTCGATGTGATTACACTAGGGCAGTATCTTCAACCCACCAAGAATCATTACCCTATTGCGAGATACGTGACTCCGGAAGAGTTTGAGCACTATCGCACTCTGGGCCTGTCTCTTGGATTTATGGAGGTGGTGTCGGGTGCTTTGGTGCGATCAAGCTATCGTGCTGAGCGAGTGCTTGAGGGCAACAATGTGGGCCTCACATAATGGCTAACGCGCCGGCACTAAAGCTTCTCTATATCAGCGCGGTACAGTCTCGCAGCGGCGAGGGCATTTTGTCCCTGCAATCGAGAATAAATATTGGCGTCTTAAGCCGGGATTTTGAAATCTCATTGGCAGTCGTTGGCCCGGTAACGGCTGAAGGGCTACATAGGCTACGTGTTGATCTGGGCCCTGTTCGAGTGACGGGCGGTTTTGAAGCAAGCAATGCTGATGCAGATTGTGAAAAGGGCTTAAAACGTTTGATGAAAGAACGTTTCGGCACAACAAAGCTCTGTGCGCGGCTACAGACAACGATTCAACGTAACGTTAATGCCTTTGATGCCGTAGTGATCGATGGGTTGCTGTCATGGCCGTATCGGCCCATTGGCACTGACGTACCTGTGGCCTTCATTCCCTATGGTCAGGGCGTTATGGATAAGGAAGACAATACGACCGGTATGGGCAGTGATTTGCGTGAGCCCTATCTGGTCGATGTCTGTCGTGAAGTTGAGATGGTTTTTATTCGCCCCAGTCTTGCGGCGAGATTGTCTGAGCGTGGTGTTTCGATGCGGCAGCTGCAATACAGCTTTAGCCATCCAACGGGTGCCAAGCCCACATTGGCTGAGGTGGACTTTAACCGTACGGAAGCTCGCATTGGCTTTAATGGATATCTGGGCGACCCCGGCAATGTGGCCAGCGTTAACTGGTTCCTAAAGGAAATTTGGCCGGTCGCTCAAAGAATTATACCGGGGGTTGAGTTTCATATTGTCGGGTCTGCGCCTTCACGAGAGTTTATTGAGCCGGTGTCGGCAATGTCTAGGGTCTTTCTGCACTGGAGCACTGATGATCACCAACTGCTGGACCAGCGT
>QXYP01000107.1 GCA_009886815.1 Halieaceae bacterium | reverse complement strand
CACTGCTGTGGACCCATAAAACCTATATCGACGGCTTTGTGGTACCCAAGCTCCTCTTTGACAACAATTTTCCTATCCCACATTTTTTTGCAGGCGCCAATCTCAACATTCCGCTACTGGGATTTTTGGGGCGCAGGGCGGGTGGCATTTTTATTAAGCGCAGTTTTGCCGATAACCCGGTTTACAAGGCGGCTCTTCGCCAGTACATCGGCTATCTCATGGAGAAACGCTTTCCGCTGACATGGTCATTTGAAGGCACTCGCTCACGCTTGGGTAAGCTAATGCCCCCCAAATACGGCGTCTTAAAATACGTGATCGAGGGCTGCCACAGCGCGGGATCTAAAAACGTACATATAATCCCCGTGACTGTCTCTTATGACCTTATTCGAGATGCCGAGGAGTATGCCCGAGAGCAGGCGGGGGTGCCCAAAGCCCCTGAATCTTTAGGTTGGCTTGTCGGTTACATCCGGAGTTTGGCCCGGCCCATGGGCAAAATTTATGTCGACTTTGGTGAGCCCGTTGTTTTACCAGAGCCACCCAGCCCTGATGATCGACTTGCGCTGTCAAAGATTGCCTTTCAAGTGGCGGTAGAGGCGAATCGCGTCACACCGATCACCTACCCCGCGGTAATTTCCATGGCGCTTTTAGGGGTATATCCACGGGCCCAAACTGAATTAGAAGTTGCCGAGACCGTCGCTGACATTGTTAGCTGGGCGAGAAACAGTGGACTGCGCATGTCACCCGATTTCGATCGCCAACAGCAAGAAGGTATGGGGACACTTTTAGACCTCATGATCGGGGAAGGCATCATTACCCGCTTTACCGGTGGGCCCACGACGGTATACGGCATTGAACCGGCCAACGTCGGGGTGGCCAGTTATTATCGAAATACCATCGTCCACTTTTTCATTAACAAAGCCATTATTGAGCTCGCATTAATTGCCATCGCTGAATACGGAGATCATGATCTCGACCAGCAGGTAGAAGCGCTATTTTGGGCTGAAGTTCTAGAGTTGAGAGACCTTTTCAAGTTCGAATTTTTCTATCCCCCCACAGAAACATTTCAAGCCGAGATTTCAGGAGAGTTGGATCGCATCGACGCGAGCTGGCGACAAGAGCTTGCTACTGGCGTAAAAGGTGCTCGACGATTACTGGCCATGATGACACCCCACGTTGCCCATATGACCCTGCAAATGTACGTCGAGTCCTACAGCATTGCCGCCGACCTGCTGGCAAATCTTGACGCTAATGAACCCATTGATGCGTCGGACTTCGTCGATCGGTGCATGAATTACGGCAAGCAGGCATTGCTACAGCGACGGGTCTCGAGCGAGGCTTCAAACCTTAAATTGCTGTTCAAAAATGCGTGGGATACCTTGGCCTCCCGAAAGCTGACGGATCATTCGCGCCCCGACTGCTTTGACGCTAGGCGGCACCAAGCAGAGGCCTTAGATAGGCTGATCTACCGCGTAGAAATTAGTCGAGCGTCAGCCATTGCAAGCCGAGGACGACCCACCATTAGAGATGGAGCGCGCAGTGCCTTATAAAATTGCAGTTATGGGTGGGGGCAGCTGGGGCACTACGGTGGCCTCACTGGTGTCACGCAACGCCGATATCATGCTCTGGGCCCGGGATGCCGCCACGGTTGACGACATTAACGGCAACCACAGAAACAGTCGCTATCTTGGCGACGCGCCTCTCAATACAACACTACAAGCAACCGTTGATCCCGTTGAAGCCATTGCAAATGCAGATGCTGTCATCATGGGCATACCGTCAAATAATTTTCGATCTGTACTATCCGATATCGCACCCCACTTACCCCAAGGCGCACCCCTCATTAGCCTAACCAAAGGTCTTGAACGGGGTTCGCGGTTACGGATGACCGAGATTTGTAGAGAAATAGCGCCTGGGCGGCCCGTGGGTGTACTAACAGGTCCCAACCTGGCGCGAGAAATTGTTGCCGGTCAGGCTGCCGCCGGAGTTTTAGCCCTCGATGACCCCGGACCCCAAGTTTGGCTGCAGCCGCTGCTCAATGTCGGGCTGTTTCGGGTTTATACCAATCCAGATCATATCGGCTGTGAGTTGGGTGGCGTCTTCAAAAATATTATCGCCATTGCTGTAGGCATGGGCGACGGCCTCGGGGCCGGAGATAATACCCGGGCCGCCCTGATCACACGGGGCCTCGCGGAGATGACACGACTGGGCACTGTACTAGGAGGGCGCGCAGAAACCTTTGCCGGCCTTGCTGGCATGGGCGATATGATCGCGACTTGCACTAGCCCCCAGAGTCGAAATCGTCATGTAGGCATAGAGCTCGCCAAGGGGCATTCTATTGACGATATTATTGCCAGCATGCACATGGTGGCTGAAGGGGTCAAAAGTGCCCCCACTGTTATCGAGCTAGCTAGCGAGCACGGTATTGATATGCCGATATCTACCGACGTTTTTAAAGTTGTGACAGGGGCATCAAACGCTCGTGGTGTTTACCGGGGCTTACTTCGGACACGGGCTGCGGCTGAATCTGAGCCGGGCTGAGGAGACTGTAAAAATGCATTTCGCCCACTTAGCCGTATACTTTTGAAACAACCCGCGTTCCCAACACTGACAGCGATACCAAACACCAAATCCCACGGGAGTCACTCATGATAATAAGGACGGCTTTTAGGCCGCTGGCTTTTATAACCTTGACTCTCTTAGTGGTTGGCTGTGCCAGCAGCCCCACCGGGCGCAGCCAGTTTTTGTTGATCTCACCCGAGGCTGCAATTTTAGAGTCAGAAGCTGCCTATCTGAGTACGGTAGGAGCCCTAGACCAAGAGGGCAAGTTGGTCACAGACCCCAAGACCATGGGCCGAGTTAGCCGCATTACCGGCCGCCTTGTGACCGTTGCTGAACAAAATTTTCCCGGAAGTCGCGACTGGCAATGGAGCGTTGCGATCATTGATGATCCTGAAACCGTGAACGCATGGTGCATGGCCGGAGGTCGCATGGCTTTGTATACAGGTTTGATCAGTCAGCTGGAGCTTACCGACGACGAACTCGCTCAAATTATGGGTCATGAAATTTCACATGCCTTGGCCAACCACACCGCCGAACGCATGTCCCGGGCTATGGCCACCACAATAGGCGTTGTCGCTGTGGGAGTTGCCGCAGACAATAGTGGCGCCGCCATGGCTGGAGCCGCACTCTTAGCCAACGTAGCACTGGAGTTACCCAACTCCCGAATCGCCGAGACCGAAGCCGATACCATTGGCATGGAACTGGCCACACGAGCCGGCTACGACCCAGAAGCCGCCGTCACTCTTTGGCAAAAAATGGGGAGCTTGAATGACCAGCGACCACCGGAGTTTCTCAGCACGCATCCGGAGCCGGAAAATCGCCAGGCTGCCCTGCAGCGACAGATACCGTCAATGCTGGCTCTTAATCCAACGCGCACTAAAGCGCCTATCACCGAAATAGAGATCGTTCGCTGAAGCGATCTCTTAGCGCACGGTATGAAGAAACTGCAAATGTGTTTCGTATTGGTTCAGCATGTCCAAAACCACTTGCTCTTGAGACCAACCCATAATGTCATAGTCTTGGCCGCCCTCGATTAAGTGGACTTCAGCGCGGTAAAAAACCTCATCCCGGTGCATGCTTTCGAGTGACTTACCCGATAACGACTGGTCAGGTAGCGGGTGGCCTCGCATATTGACCTGATAAACAAAATCAATCTCTTCACCGTGGGCGACCTCGAGGCGCAAAATACCGTCATCTGCAATGTGATCGGCCATTTCAGTTCGGATGCCATGCCCATTGAGCTCCTCTGCGAAACTTTGCATCGCTGGAAACACCACGTCGCGCTGGAAACTTTGTACGTTGGCATCGGCGGGGTAAGCGAGCAAATTGGCCAGCCGTTGACGCCACTCTGGGTCCCCAGCTTCAGTGGGTGGGTGAATCGGAATAACTTGGCGCTTGGCACCATCAACCAGCAGCGCTTTACCAAAACCCCAAAACGCCCCAAGCAGCGCGACTGAGAAGGGCAATGCACTGGCGATAGTCGCGGTCTGCAGCGCCTGCAAGCCACCACCGACCAATAAAATAGAAGCAATCAGCGCGATAACGAGTGTCCACACCGTGCGCTGTAAAACCGGCGTATTGTCGTTGCCCCGGGCGCTCAACATGTTGAGTACCATGGCACCGCTATCGGCTGAAGTGACAAAGAAGATCACAATCATTGCCAAACAAATCAAACTGAGAAGCTCGGTTCCCGGCAGATACTCGAGAAACATAAACAGTCCAACCGCTTGGTTGTTTTGTACTGCCGCACCAAGCTCAGTGACGCCCTGATTAGAAATCAGTTCTATCGCGCTGCCCCCTAGCACCCCCATCCAGAGACAAATAAATAAAGTGGGGACAACCGTTACGCCGACAAGAAACTCGCGAATTGTCCGGCCTCGAGAAATTCTCGCAACAAAAACACCGACGAAAGGTGTCCAGCTAATCCACCAACCCCAATAAAAAATCGTCCAGCCCCCCAGCCAGTCTGAGGGCGCGTACACGTACAAATCGAGGGTTTGGGGAATAAGGCTAGCAACGTATCCGCCAAAATTTTGCAGTGTTCCCGATAACAGTAAAGCCGTTGGGCCCGCTATTAATATGAGCGCCAATAACAGGACCGCCAGCACCGTATTGATTTCAGAAAGACGCTTGATGCCGGCATCAAGACCCATCACCACCGACACCGTTGCCAATGCCATAGTGCCGAAGATGAGGCCCACCTGAACCCATACATTAATGGGTAAATCAAAGAGATAGTTGAATCCCGTGTTGATCTGCAAGACCCCTAAACCCAAGCTGACCGAAATACCGTAGGTCGTGCAAATAACCGCAAATACATCGACCGCAGCGCCCATAGGCCCATAAATGCGCTCGCCTATTAGTGGGTAAAAGGCTGAACGCAGGGTGAGGGGAAGATCGTGGCGATAGGCGAAGTAAGCCAGCACCATTGCAACCGCTGCATACGTCGCCCAGGCATTAAAACCCCAGTGAAAATACGCCAGCTGAATTGCTTGGGCGGCGGCAGCCGTCGTGCCGCCTTCGCCGATTGGCGGTGACAGATAATGCATTACCGGCTCAGCAATGCCATAAAACATAAGGCCAATGCCGATTCCTGCCGCAAAAAGCATAGAAAACCACGAGAGAAATCCGTATTCGGGCTCGGAGTGATCAGGGCCCAGCTTAATATCGCCATAACGCGATGCAGCCAAGACGATCACCATGACGCCTATTAAAGCCACGACCAGCACATAGAACCAGCTTGCCGTTGCCACGATCGCCGATTGAAATCCTGCAAAGAGCTCGGCGCCCTCACCCGGCATAGAAAGCACCACAAATACGGCACCGAATAACAAAATTATGGCGGGGTAAAACACGGCGGGATCGACGCTAAAGCGACGATTTTCTGGCTCGGTCATAGCTATCTCTTATTATAAATTTTGCCCAGTATACGTGCCAAGGACCTCTGGCCGAGTCCTTTATACACAAAGTTCAGGTTATTGAGGTGCGTCTATACAAAATTAACTATCGCAACGGGCTCAGGAATACGCTGGAATCTTTTCAAGGTCAAATTTGCCTCGGTCAGCCGGCTTTACGCAGGCATTAAGCGATATGAGTAGCGCGCTTTGGGGCTAAAACAGTCGGGAGGAGAGTTCTAAAAGCCTCAAATTATCCCAAGGCAGGTCACAGATTTAGCCTGATCATCTCCTGCTAAAGCTCCGCAAGCCCTCGAGGCGGATGAAAACACGGCCAGCCACCCCCAG
>QXYP01000106.1 GCA_009886815.1 Halieaceae bacterium | reverse complement strand
AGCGCTGCCTTCGGCCAATACGTTGCCACCAAATGGATCGGGCCTCGTTGAGATGGGCTGCACGATCAGCTTGCCCGTTCGAGGGTCAACCACATAGCCAAAACCTCGCCCGCTTGGCCCGCCGACTTGGGTGGGATTGCCGTTTTCATCGATTTGGGTAATAGGGCTGTTTGAATTGTATATCAGCGGTGGCGTGCTGCGAGGACCCAGGGTGTTCGCCTCAAAGCCGCGGACCGAACCAAAGCCCCCAGCGAAGAAGTGCTCGTAGAAGGGCAGCTCGGTGGTGTCACCATAACCCCCGCCGTAACCCAGTTCTCCTCGTAAATGCAGAACAAACTCTTGGTAAACTGGCAGGTAAATTTCACCCCGGTAGGTCAGCTTATAAAATTCCAAATCAGACAACGGCACCGCGACCTCAAGGGCCACAGACTGCGACACTCCTCGGGTTGCCAGTTGTCCGCGGTTTAGGGTCGACTGCAGCCAAGACCCCGTCACACTGAAGTTCAGATACTCATCACCGTTGAGATCTAAAAATCCGAGTTGCTCCGGAACAGTTAGCGCGGTGATAGGTAACTCCGCTATGGGGCGCAACACTTCGGCAGCCGCATAGGTGCCATCGGCCTGCAGCGTACTTTCATACCAATTTTCGACTTCGGGCTCGAGGCGAGGGCTCGATTTTATTTCCTGAACGGCGTACTGCCCGGCGGTGATCTTGGTATCAGTGACTCCAAAGGAAAAGCCCAATCGCTGGGTTTCACTAATGGGATAACCGAAATTCATATTGGCACCCACCGTGTCGGTGGTATAGCTAGCCACGTTAATTTCAGAGAGGTCGGTCTTACGATAAAACACGCTGAACCCGCGACTGACGCCATCTTCGGTAAAATAAGGGTTCGTGTAGTTAAGGCTAATGACATCCTGATACCGGGATGAGTTGAGGTTTACACCGACTCGCCTACCCGTACCCAAAAAATTATTTTGCTGGAGATTCAAGCCCAGGATAAGACCCGCATCTTGAGCGTACCCGATGCTGCCACCAATAGAGCCAAATGATTGTTCTGTCACGGTGTATTCGACATCGATAAGGTCATCGTACCCAGCGACCTCTTCGGTTTCGGCTTCCACCGTCTTGAAAAAGCCCAAACGCTGTAGACGAATTCGGCCTTGTTCAATGGCGGAGGCCGACGCGGGCGCAGACTCCATTTGTCGCATCTCTCGACGCAAGACATCATCGGAGGTGTCGAGGTTGCCGCTAAAATCGATCCGTCGAACGTAGGTTCGTTTACCCGGATCGACGAAGAACTTGATCTTAACGTTGCTGCCTTCCTCGACCTCAGGAATGCCTGTGACCGTGGCAAAATTGTACCCCTCATTGCCAAGGCGACGGGTTAAATACTCCTCGGTCGTCGTGATCAAGGTTTGAGAGTAAACCTGGCCCGGCTGGACCAGTAAAAAGCGCCTGAGATCATCTTCGGGGAGAACAAGATCACCAGAGAGCCCCACTTCGCTAACCGTAAATTTTTCGCCCTCAGTGACATTCGCCGTAATGTAGACCGCTTCCATGCCCGGTGAAATAGCGATCTGCGTGGAATCAATATTGAACTCCAGATACCCACGATCCAGGTAATAAGAACTTAACGCCTCGAAGTCTGAGGTGAGCTTCTCTTTGGAGTACTTATCGTCACTGGTGAAAAAAGAGAGCCAACCCGTCGTCTTTAATTCAAAAATATCTCGAAGTTGCTCATCGGTGTAGATCGTATTGCCCACGACATTGATGTGCTTAATCGAGGCAACCGTGCCCTCATTGACGTCGATAGCAATCGAAACGCGATTTCGTGGTTCAGGGATAACCTCGGCCTCGATTCGAGCGTCGTAGCGCCCTTGCAGTACATACTGCCGCTGCAATTCAAGCTGCATTCCCTCTAGAGTTGAACGCTGGAATACGTTGCCCACCGAAAGGCCGGCACCTTTCAAGCCGTCCAGCAGTGCCTCAGTCTCAATGGCCTTATTGCCGTCGATCGTAATCTCGCTGATGCTGGGGCGCTCGGCCACCGTAACCACCAGCACAGAGCCATCGCGGCCTATCGAGATATCGTCAAAATTGCCCGTCGCAAAGAGATTTTTGGCCGATGCTCTAATCGCATAAGTGTCTGCCACATCGCCAACGCCTATCGGCAGTGCCGCAAAAACGCTCCCGGGAGATATTCGCTGCAAGCCTTCAACCCGAATATCGCTAATGTTAAACGCCTCGGACTGCGCCTGTGCCGTTCCGGGTAGTAATGTAACTAACGCTATAAATAGCGCCGGTAAAAAACGCATCACTTCATTTTTACTTTCAGCGAAACACATCAAAAGATGCTCTCTCCCACAAAACCATTGCGCCTAAACGCCATCAGTGACCACGCCGATCTAATACATCGACGCGACAAGGCAACCTGCAAACCGACCAAACAACCACTGATTTATAGCCGACTAAAATCATTATACAGGGCAAAGGCCATGAGACTCATCACCATTATTAGACCCATTTGATACCCCCATCCTTGAATACGCTCGGGAACCGCCCGTCCAGTCAGCGCTTCAATGGTGTAAAACAACAAATGCCCACCATCAAGAATAGGAATAGGTAATAAATTTAACGCGCCTAGTGAAATACTTAACAGCGCCAGAAAACCCAACCACGACTGCCAGCCTGACTCTGCTGACGACGCAGCAACCTGTGCGATGGTGATAGGACCCGATAAATTTGCCGTCGATATTAGGCCCTGCAGCATCTTTAAAATCGACTCAAATGTAAACACAATCAGATCGAAAGTACGCTGCAAAGCGGCTAAAAGTGCGTCAATGGGCCCTCTGTCAAACACCCGCAAGCTCTCTGCAGGAATCTCAGGAGTGCGAACAGCCATGCCGACACTACCAATCGCCTCGCCGTTCACTAATTTCTCTACCGGTGTCAGCGTGAGGTTCAGGCTCAATTTGTCACGCTCTACAACCACCGCCATGGATTGGCCGGGCTTGCTACGCACGTACTCAACCCAGTCCGACCAGGTCGTCATCACTTGGTTGTCGGCGGAAACAATACGATCGCCCGGAAGAAACCCGGCTGCCGCAGCAGGGGAATCTTCGACGGTCTCCTCGACAATGGGCAGCACTGGGGGAAAAGCCAGGGAAATACCCATTCCAGCAATGGGATTAGGGGCTTCAACACCCAC
>QXYP01000105.1:1975-13313 GCA_009886815.1 Halieaceae bacterium | reverse complement strand
CCGTAGGCCGAGGCAAACCCGCCAAAGCACATGTAAGACAGCTCTTCTATCATGGCAAGTGTGACGTGGGGCGTGGTGCCTGCGCCGCCGTACTCCTCGGCAACATCGGGGCACAGTAGACCTGCTGCTCCTAGGGTATTCCAGAGTTCACGAGGCACCATATGATCTTCTTCCCACTGTTCGTAATGTGGTGAGATCTCTTTCTCAAAGGCACGTCTTGCCATGTCACGGAACAGCTGCATCTCATCAAGATTGACGGCTTGGTTCATATCGGTATGGCCTTTTAATCGTTGGAGTCGAATTATGCCCAAAACGAGCGGCCGCTGAAAGAAGGTGTCCTTTTTTCTCCGGTAAGACCATAATCGGTCCGTCAATTTACTTTGATGCCAATGGCGCATGAATCTGACCAGAGTTCATGCTTTTGAGGCTTTTTGGAGATCCTGTTATGCAAAAACTGCGGACTAAAACGCTGCGCTCAGCGGGGGGCTTTTCGCTGATCGAGCTCATGGTCGTTATTGCGATTATCGGTATATTGGCCGTCGTAGCGCTGCCTGCCTATCAAAACTATGTGAAACGCTCAGAATTTGCGCAAGTCATCGAAGATTGGGATGCGCTAAAACTCGCTTTTGAGCTGTGCTGGGAAATTGAGGGCGACCTACGCAAATGTACTGAATCCAATGGTGAGATTGCCAGTGCTATTAAAGGCTTACCGGGTGTGTACGTGCGCATCTACCCCAACAGCGGCAGCCCATATACAACGCAGGTTAGGCTCTACAGCACGACGGTAAATGTCGCCGATGGTTCAGACGCTGGGATTCAATACGGGGCCGCCGCATTAAAAGGTGGCAGGTTGGCTTGGACTATCACTGAAGACTCTTCCAGCTGTCTGTCAGAAGGTATTTGCAGCTTGTGATTTTGAGTGCGAGTAAGCATTGCATAACGGTGTTTGACATGAACGCCCATAAGCCCGCTTCCTGTGATGTTAAGGTATGCCCTGAAAGCGGTGAACTCACCCGTTGCCTCTATGCGTTAACTACCGATGAACACTAGCGTGCACGCTAACGGAGCGCCAATCGACTTTGAAACGCATTGTTCGGCGATTCAGGAAGAGGGCTATACGGTATTTACTGATGTCCTCTCCGAAGCTGAAATTACGGCGTATCGGGCGGCACTTCAACCTTGGCTCGATAGAGATCTTTGTGGTCGTAATGTCTTTGAGGGAACGCGCAGTCATCGCGTTTACGCCATGCTTGCTAAGGACCCCATATTTGCTGAATTGGTCGCGCACCCCATCGCGTTAACGCTTGCCGAGCATTTTCTTGGAGAGAGCTGTCTGTTATCGGCTTGTTTGGCGATTGATCTAATGCCCGGAGAAACAGCGCAGCCCTGGCACACCGATGATGGGCATACTTCCCTCAAGCCACCCCATGACGTTGTAGGAATTTCGGCATTTTGGGCTCTGTCAGATACCACGGTTGAAAATGGCGCGACCGAGGTGCTTCCCCGATCCCATCTCTGGGTTGAGCAGGACCTTCCTGGTGCCTTATCCGCAGTTAATTTTGACAATACAGACAACACTGAAGCAGCGACCGGCCATGAATGTCATCCCGCTGCGAAAACAGTGACACTGACCGCCGGCTCGCTCATGGTGGCACGAGGGGATCTGTGGCATCGTGGTGGCGCAAATTGCTCTGATGGATCAAGACTGATTATTACCCCGCAATATTGTGCGGGCTGGTTGCGCCCCCTGGAGACCATGCTGCTAACGATGACACCTGAGCAAGTTGCTGTTTTTCCCGAGCGTGTGCAGGCTTTATTGGGCTACTCAATACATTCGCCTTTTATGGGCTACGTAGATGGTATGCATCCGAAGCGAATTTTAGGTGCGTAATGCGCCGTGTTTCGTTATGTTCTCGTTCCGCGAGTTTATGTTTTCATTATGACTAAGTTAATAACCGAGGTGATCTCATGAGAGAGTACAAGCAGTTTTACATTAACGGTGAATGGGTAGCGCCTTCTGCGCCTAATGATTTTGAGGTTTTTGATCCCGCCACCGAAGAGGTTTGCGCGACTATTTCGCTGGGTAACGAAAGCGATGTTGATAAGGCCGTTGCAGCGGCTAAAGCGGCCTTTGAGACGTTTAGCCAGACGTCTATTGAAGAGCGTGTGGCCTTACTCGAGCGCATTTGCGAGATCTACCAGCGTCGTTTAGGTGATATCGCCGAAGCGATCCGTTTAGAAATGGGGGCGCCTATAAAGCTCGCCTCGACGGCTCAGGCTTTTGCGGGATTGGGTCATATTGCAGAGGCGGCGAAGGTACTAAAAACCTATGCATTCACCGAAGATTTGGGTGAGCACCGGGTGGTTAAGGAGCCCATTGGGGTGTGCGGTTTGATTACGCCGTGGAACTGGCCCCTTAATCAAGTGAGCTGCAAGGTGGCACCGGCCATCGCAGTCGGCTGCACCATGATTCTCAAGCCCAGTGAAATAGCGCCGCTTTCCTCTTACATTTATGCCGAGATCCTTCATGAGGCGGGCGTGCCAGCAGGTGTTTTCAATTTGGTCAATGGTGATGGCCCCACGGTAGGAACTGCCCTGTCTGTGCACCCCGACGTTGACATGATGTCCTTCACAGGCTCGACAAGGGCTGGATCGCTGGTGGCTCAAAATGCAGCCCCGACGGTCAAGCGCGTCACTCAGGAGCTGGGCGGCAAGTCCCCCAATATCATTCTTGAGGATGCCGACCTAGAGGCTGCGGTGACTCGCGGTGTTTTGCATATGTACAACAACACCGGCCAATCTTGTAACGCCCCTTCACGCATGCTGGTACCCCGAGACATGCTTGCTAACGCTGAAGCGATTGCCGCCAAAGTTACCGAGACGATGGTGACGATTGGTGACACCGCCGATGAAAAGACCACCATGGGGCCCGTAGTTTCCAAGGTGCAGTGGGATAAAATTCAAGGCCTAATTAATAAGGGCATTGAGGAGGGCGCAAAAGTGGTTTGTGGCGGCGCCGGTTTGCCCGAGGGTATTGAGAGGGGCTATTACGTTCGCCCAACGGTGTTTTCCGAGGTGAACAACGATATGGCGATCGCCCGGGAGGAAATTTTTGGCCCCGTTCTAACCATGATTCCTTATGATACCGAGGAAGAAGCCATTAAGATTGCTAACGACACTCCCTATGGTCTTGCGGGATATGTACAGGGTGAAGACATTGATCACGCACGTCGTGTTGCCGCGAAAATTCGGGCGGGTAACATTCACTTAAATGGCGCTTCAGGCGGTATGGACGTGCCGTTTGGCGGCTTTAAGCAGTCGGGCAATGGTCGCGAGTGGGGATCACACGGTTTCACTGATTACTTAGAAATCAAAGCCATTGAAGGCTACAGCGCGGCTTAGCTTTCATGTTTTGAGGTTCTGAAGAGCGCTTTAGGGCGCTCTTTTTTTGTCACTCGGTGTCATACGATGGCAACTAAAAAGCGCAGGCTCATTAGGAGAAAGGGGCAATGACTGAGGTTATTCTGGCGGTCGATCAGGGTACAACAGGCACGACCGTCGCGGTTATGTCAGCTGACGGCCGACTGTTGGGCAGTGTAAACCATGAGTTCCCTCAGATTTATGCCAAGCCGGGATGGGTTGAGCACGAGCCTGAGGCTATTTGGTCTTCGGTTTTGAAGGGGGTTCGTGCAGTCTTGCGCAAAGGTCTGGCGAAGCCTACACAGATTGCGGGAATTGGTATCACCAACCAACGGGAGACGGCTCTCGTATGGGACCGCGATACCGGCAACCCTCTGAATAATGCGATCGTTTGGCAGTGCCGCCGCACGACAGCCTTTTGTGAAAACCTAAAAAAGCGCGGTCATGAAGCGGCAGTGCGCGGTAAAACGGGCTTGGTACTAGACCCTTATTTTTCGGCCAGTAAATTTCGTTGGCTTCTCGATAATACGCCGGGTATAGGTCGGCGTTTAAACCAGGGTAAGGTGGCAGCAGGAACCATAGACTCGTTTTTGCTGTGGCGGCTCACAGGGGGAGCCATTCATGCTACGGATGTCTCGAACGCGTCGCGTACATCATTACTGAACCTTGAGACTCAGGCCTGGGATGATGATTTGCTAAAGTTATTTGGTGTGCCAAGACACATGTTGCCCGAGGTCGCCCCCTCCAGTGCAATACTGGGCCACACCAAAGGCCTGCGTGATCTTCCCGATGGCATTCCTATCGCGGGAATGGGTGGCGACCGTCTTAAGTCCGAGGCGGGTTTGTTGACAACGATTGGTTGGCAGCTGGGGCGCGATGGGCCCGTTACTTATGCCCTTGAGGGCGGCGCATTTATTTGTGGCGCTGCGGTTCAATGGCTGCGCGATGAGCTCGGTATCATTAAGTCGGCTCCCGAAATTGAAGCGCTGGCTAAAACGGTAGACAGCAGCGGCGGCGTAGAATTTGTTCCTGCACTTGCCGGGCTGGGCGCTCCCCATTGGGATCCCGAGGCCCGAGGTATGATCTCGGGCTTAACTCGAGGCAGTGGGCGCGCACATATTGCAAGGGCCACGCTCGATGCCATGGCCCTGCAAAATGTCGATATTCTCAATTTAATGGAGTCTGAGCTGGGTTCTAAAATGAAGTCGCTTCGGGTCGACGGTGGTGCTGCTGCAAATAATCTTCTGATGCAGCTGCAAGCCGATTATTTGGGTAAAAAGATTACCCGACCCGAGGTGGTGGAGACGACCGTGGCGGGCGCCTGCTTCCTTGCTGGTCTTGGTGTGGGTCTATGGCAGTCAACCGCCGAGATCGCCAAGGTTTGGCGGGTAGACCGCGAGTTTAAGGTGGCGCTTTCGGCCAAGCGGCGAGCTGCGCGCTGGGAGTCATGGCAAGGTGCGATTGCGCGTACGCGGCAGCTGGGCTGACTGAGTGGCTAAGCTTATTCAATTTCCCGGTAAACAGGCTAAGCCCGATCAAACGTTATGCCGTAACGGTCATCATAAATGGACAGTGGTGAAGTCGGATCCTTTCGCCGTGCGCCGTGGTGAACTGATTACTCGCTTTCGCTGTCAGCGATGTGGCAAAGAAAAAACTAAGGCCCAGTAGCGTTTAAAATCAACAATGCCTAGTGTGAATGATGGCACAGCCGGTGGCGATTACGAGCAAAGCAAAGGCTACACATGGCATGTCTGCGTGGCGGCTACGTGGTTATAAAAGTATTCAATGTCAGAAATTTTGGCCCTCATAAGTCGCGCCGCAAAAGGGCGAACGGATTGCTGATGTTAATAGCCGGAGTTTGGGATTGTGTAGTAACGTCGGATTGTTAGTGGAGCGCCATATGACGGGTGTGTGGGTTATGCCTGATCGCGAAGTTAGGGCGGCCGTGGATCAATGATTTGAAGAACTAAAGGGCTAACAAAGGCCAGATTTTTAGCGGCCGCCTGATTCAATGGAGGAACAAGTTTTGGTAACCAGACGAATGCCTGTCATCTTGCTAACACTTTGCTTGTCTTTCTATGCGTCTCACAGCGGAGCATCTGATGAAACTGCACCCGCCCAGCAGGCCCAGTCTCATGCGATATTAATACCGGGATCTGGCAGTTACTCTCGGCCGTCAGAAAGTTTGGCGCCAGAGGCTCAGTCGTACTTCGATCAGGGTCTGCGCTTGGCTTGGGCATTTTACTTTCCAGAATCGATTGCCTCTTATCAGGAGGCATCGAGACTCGACCCATCTCATCCCATGCCGTACTGGGGCCTCGCGCATGCCGCGGGCCCAAATCCCAACTCGCGGTACGCGCAGATGCCAGACGACCCAAACGGTATAGGCAAAGCCGCAATTAACAAAGCATTAAGTCATATAGAACGCGCTAGTAAAGTTGAGGCGGCACTCATTAATGCGCTGGCTATATTCTATAACGACGCGGCGATTCCCGACTCTGATGCTCGAGACCATGCCTATCTCTCGGCCATGCGGGCCCTCAATCGAGAGTATCCAACAGATCCAGATATCGCCGCGTTGTACGCGGCGAGTTATATGTCGATTCGCCGATGGGATTACTGGGATAGTGCCGGTGAGCCCAAAGGTGAGACTCTACAAGTGGCAACCGCGCTAGAAAAAGTTATCGAAGCTAGCCCAACGCACCCGGGCGTACTTCATTTACATATCCATCTTATTGAAGCCTCTCGGCGACCAGAACGGGCAATGGTTTCGGCCAATGCTCTGGAGGCGACGGTGCCCATTGGTGGGCACGTTGTTCATATGCCTGCGCATATTTTCATCAGAGTGGGTGACTACGATCGGGCTATTGCAAATAATCGTCGGTCTTTGGCGGTTGATCAAGAATTTGCCGCTATCTGGGGTGACCGCCCACTGCCCAACCAGGGCACCTACAACCTATCCCATCGTGTGCATGCCGGGCACGCGCTGGACTTTATTCGCTTCGCTGCGACCATGCAGGGTAACTATGAGGTGGCGAATTCTTCGGCTTGGGAAATGGCTAATCGAATGACACCCGCTGCGGCGACTATGGGCCGCGCTCAAAAACGCCGGGCAGCACCTTGGTTGGTGCTGAAAATTTTTGGACGCTGGGAAGAAATATTGGCTTTAGATTTTCCCCAAAAAACAACGCCCTATTTATCGGGAATTTGGTCCTACGTGCAGGGCAGTGCCTTTGTGGCGACGGGTGAACTGGCGCTGGCTCAGGCTGAGCTGGCAAAGCTTGAGACTCTGATGGCGGATTCAAGCACCGCGGGTAATCGAGCGGGTGCAACGGCCACCCGCGAAATCGTGACATTGGCCGCTTACGGTCTTAGAGGCGAGATACAGCTGGCCATGGGTGAGCTTGAGGGCGCAATTGCGTCTTTTGAGTTTGGCGTGGCTCTAGAAGATACCAACAACTATACCGAGCCACCCGATTGGCCACAGTCCATGCGTTTATACCTGGGGTCAGCTTTACTCAGAGCGGGTCAGTATAAAGAGGCCCAGAAGGTTTTTGAGCGTGATTTAGAGTGGAACCAGAAAAATGGCTGGGCGTTATTTGGGCTCACTCAGGCACTGAGAGCACAAGATCAAAACGTCGCAGCAGAGGCCCGCGCCCTACAGTGGCAAACGGCTTGGGAAAGTGCAGATCTAGAACTCAACGAGGCTGTGATGCTCGATTGAGATCGCAGATCTGCAGCTTTTTGGGGTTACGCCTTAGCTAGCCGCCATTGGGGCAAGTGCTGAGCTGCGCTCATGACCAATAGCCCCGCAAAGATGCCAAGATTTTTAACGAAATTTTGCACTTCATGACCTTGGTCTGTCTCTGGGTAGATATTCCAAAAGTCGTGCATGCCCAGATTGATTAAAAGGGTCATGCCAGCAAACATCAGAGCCATTTCTTTAATTCGGAAGCCTGCGATCAAGCAAAGGCCCCCCAAAATTTGCAGGGCTGTTGTGATCGGGAGCAGTACATCTGCCATTGGAATATTGTGCAGGTTCATGTAATCGAGCATGGCTTGATAGCTGGTGACCTTTGATATGCCGGGCATTAAAAAATAGAGTCCAAGAAGGCACCTTCCTAAAGTGACTGCTAGCTTTTCCATGATGTTCCGTCCTTAGAAGTTATTGTTGTGGAGGTCATTATTCACTGCCGATAGCAAGTACAAGTAGGCCTGTTACAAGCTGCGGAGGCGCAGCGTATTGGCAATACCGAGAACCTACCCAAAGTTACAACAAGATACGTCAGAGTCAGGTCATTTTCGAGGGTTTATTGTCGCCAATACCCTTATTTAAAAAGTGGGGCTAAGCTCACCGAAAACACCCCTTTTAGGGGGTTGGCTAATTCCCAATGACGGAGTAGCTTTAGCGAAAAGTTTTGACGCGAGTGGGGCACACCATGACAGCTATGATCTATCCAACGACCAACCCTGCGGCTACTGAGGTGATGGTGGTATCGCGAGGTGAAGGGCCCTACATTTATGACGCGGCGGGCAAGCAATACCTCGAGGGCATGGCGGGTCTGTGGTGCACTTCGTTGGGCTATGGCAATCAGGAAATCATTGAAACGGCGACCCGCCAAATGGAGCAGCTCAGCTTCAGCCACATGTTTAGTGGTAAAACCCACCCTTCAGCGATTGAGCTTGCCGATAAGCTTGCGGCGATGTCTCCTGTTGAGGATGCCCGGGTTTTTTTGGGCGCTTCTGGCTCTGATGCCAACGATACCCTGGTGAAGTTGATTCGCTACTATGCCGTTGCGAGTGGCCAGCCTGAGCGAGTCAAGATTATTGCGCGGGACAAGGGTTACCATGGGGTGTCGGTCGCCTCAGCAGCGCTGACGGGTTTGCCCGCGAACCATGCGCACTTTCAACTACCCTTTGACGCGTTGGGTGTCTTAAGAACCGGTGCACCGCACTACTACCGCTGTGCCGAGCCTGGCGAGACTGAAGCCGATTTTGTGGCGAGGCGTGCGCGGGAGCTGGAAGACCTTATTCTGGCTGAAGGTCCCGATACCATTGCCGCTATGATTGCCGAACCCGTTAACGGTGCGGGAGGTGTCATCATTCCGCCCGAGGGTTATTTTGAAGCAGTTCAGGCTGTATTGGACAAATACGGCATCATGCTTTGGGACGACGAAGTGATTTGTGGGTTCGGGCGCTTAGGTGCGGCTTTTGGTGCTGAAAAGCTGAATATGAAGCCCCGTATGATGGCGTGTGCCAAGGCGCTGACCTCAGCCTATGTGCCTTTATCAGCAGCCATTGTTGCTGGAGATATCGCCGATGCCATCGCTGGCCCTGCGACAGATATGGGAGTGTTCGGACACGGCTATACGTATAGCGGTCACCCATTGGGTTGTGCCGTAGCCAGTAAGGTACTGGATATTTATGTGCGCGATCGACTTTTTGAGCATGCTGCAACCCTGGGTGTTTATATGGCGAAGCGACTTTCCGAATTTTCTCAGCACCCACTCGTCGGTGAGGTATCTGCTATGGGTTTGTTGGGAGCGCTAGAACTTGTTGCCAATAAGGACACTAAGCAGCCCTTCGAGGGCATGAAGGTTGCGCAGGTCTGTGCCAAGGCCGCGGAAGATAATGGCCTTATTATTCGCCCCTTGGGCGGTAATCGGATGGCATTGTGCCCGCCGCTGATTATCCAAGAAGTTCACGTCGATGAAATCATGGATAAGTTGGGTCGAGCCCTTGATACCACACTTGATTTTGTGACGGCGGAAGGTCTGGCTGCTTAAGCCGTCTGTAATAAGGCCAGGCAAAACTGCGATTGACGATCGAGCCAATGGTGGGTGACGGTCATGCCCCCAGCACTGGCCAAGTCGCTAATATTCTCAAGGGTAAATTTGTGTGAGTGTTCAGTTCGAATAACCTCTCCTTGAGCAAAAGACAGAGTTTGGTTACCGATATTTACTAACTGGTCTGATTGCGCGACCAGTTCCATTTCTATGCGTCGCATTTTGTCGTTATAACGGGCTTGGTGTTGCCAGCTGTTGGGCTCAAAATTAGACCCGGTCCTGGCATTAACGACGCTAAGCATGTTGCGATTAAATTCAGCCGTCACACCCGCAGCATCGTCATAAGCACGTTGTAAAACTGTGCTCTCCTTATGAAGATCGACGCCAAGTAAAATGCCGCCCTCAATGCCGACTACTTTTGCGAGTTGCTTTATAAAGCCTCTTTGTGCCCCGGGGTCAAAATTTCCCAAGGTCGAGCCCGGGTAGAAGACGATGCGTCGCCCCTGGGGAATCTCATCGGCAAAGGTCCATTCCTGGGTGAAGTCGGCGGCGATTGCTGTTATCGCTATATTGGGGTGTGTGAGCGCGGTCGTGGCCGCCGCTTCCCAGAGAAAGTCTCCGGCAATATCTATAGGCACAAAAGCGCTAGGGGTCGCGCGTTCGAGCAGGGGCTGGACTTTGCTGCAGTTGCCGCTGCCCGGTTCAATAATGATGTCGCCACTGCCCAGCGCCTCTGCGATTTCGTCTAAATACACATCAAAGATTTCTGCCTCAGACCGGGTTAGGTAATACTCAGGCAGCTCGGTAATGTGCTCAAAAAGTTCAGAGCCCCGAGAATCGTAAAAATACTTGGGAGACAGCCGCGGTGGATTTTGTGCCAATGAAGCTAAGACTTCTCGAGTTTCATCAATGACTGGACGTTCCGTTTCAATAAACCTGAGGTTTGTTGGTGAATTGCCTGCCAGGTTGAACTTTAATGTCATAAAAAAGGTGCCGCTTTAGCAAGTCGCAAACCGGTGAATTGCCAGCGATCTGCAGGGTAAAAAAAGTTGCGGTAGTGTAGCCGCTGTTGCGGCTCAGGGGTGGCAAAAGAGGCGCCCCGTAAAACCCATTGGCTACTCATGAACTTTCCGTTGTATTCACCCACTGCCCCTTCGTCGGGCTGATAACCGGGGTAGGGTCCATAGGCGGATTGGGTCCATTGCCAGACACTTCCGAACCACCCCGAGTCGCCCATAGCGCCTAGTAACCCGCTGGGTCTAGTTGTTGGCGTTTGCATAGCCGCCGCGTGTTCCCATTCGAATTCGGTAGGCAGTCGGCAGCCTGACCACCGGGCATAAGCATCCGCTTCATAACCCGACAGGTGGCACACGGGAGCGTTTGGGTCGAGTAGCCGAACCCCTTGTAAACTGAACGTCCGATCTCGATCAAGCCAGTGTAGAGGGCGTCGCCACTGCTCTTTATTGACTGTGTCCCACCCGTCAGAGAGCCACCATTGCGCATCGAGGTAGCCGTCGGCCTCAATAAACTGCTGGTATTCGCCATTGGTCACCAAACGGTTGGCAATGGCATAGGGCTCCAGGAAATGACGGTGACGCGGATGTTCGTTGTCGAAAGCAAACCCCTCAGTGCCTGCTCCGATTTCGATAAGCCCGGGGTTGAATTCCAGCCACTCTATGGCGCTCACTGCTGGAGACGGCAATACCGCAGAGGTGTCGTATACGGGATGGCTTGAGTTTAGAGAGAAGCTGTAGAGCAGGTCGGTGAGTAAGAGCTCCTGGTGTTGCATCTCATGTTGAATGCCTAAGTCAATGAGTTGCAGTTGCGTGCAGCTGAAAAGCCCCTCGTTCAGTGCGTTCAGTATTTGCTGATCAACCTGCTCCCGCCATTGAAGAATGTCAGCAAGGGCGGGTCGACTTAAAATGCCGCGCTGAGCCCGAGCGTGGGGCTGCCCCAGGCCGTTGTAGTAAGAGTTAAATAATGTTTTCCAGCTGGTGGGTACTGTGGGCGCCAGGGCCAAGGGTTCCAATATAAACGTCGCAAAAAACCAATTGGTATGCCCTAAGTGCCATTTTGGCGGGCTCGCGAACGACGCCCCCTGAATCATATGATCTTCGGGGGACAGGCTGTCA
>QXYP01000105.1:0-1965 GCA_009886815.1 Halieaceae bacterium | reverse complement strand
AGGCTGTCACATAAGGTTAAGGAGTAGCCCCGGCAGTTTTTATAGGCCTGAATGCGGACTTCTTGCTCATGTTGGTCGATTATTTTGGGCGCGTTTTGGGACACTAATGGCCGTCTCCGTTATTGCGCTTCTTGGCTTTTTGCTGGGTACCTGCGCGTCTGGGTAGGTAGTTTAAAGCACGCGTATTAAGACTTCACCTACCCGATAGCCTTTGGTAACAAATCGGGCATTGGTGCCAAGTGAGGGGCTCATTACCCATTTTTGCCCTTCAGCCGGGTCCGATTCAGCGGTCTAGCCCTCCCATCAACATGTACTTGATTTCCAGGTAGTCATCGATACCGTATTTTGAACCTTCGCGACCTGACCCTGACTCTTTAATGCCGCCGAAGGGCGCCATTTCGTTCGATATGATGCCCTCGTTGATGCCCACAATGCCGTATTCAAGGGCTTCTGCGACGCGCCAAATTCGTCCTATATCCCGAGTATAAAAGTAACTTGCAAGACCAAACTCGGTGTCGTTGGCGAGTTCGATGGCTTCGGCTTCGGTTTCGAAGGTCATAATAGGAGCGACGGGGCCGAAAATTTCATTACGAAAGACCGCCATGTCTGGGGTAATGCCGGTGAGAATCGTAGGCTGGTAGAAGCAGCCGCCGCGTTCGCTGGGTGCGCCGCCCAGAGCGAGTTTGGCCCCGGCCGCTATAGATTGTTGTACCAACTCATGTACATCGACAACGGCCTTTGCATTGACCAGAGGGCCTAGGTCAACGCCTGCTTCGAGACCGTTGCCGAGCGTAAGTGATTGAGTGGCCGCGACCAACTTGGCGGTAAACTCTTCAGCCACACTAGCCTGTATTAACATGCGGTTTGAGCAAACGCAGGTCTGACCGCTGTTACGGTATTTAGAAATTAATGCACCCTGTACAGCGCTATCAATGTCAGCATCATCAAAGACAATAAAGGGTGCATTGCCTCCCAGCTCCATAGAGGTTTTTTTCAGCGTGGGTACACAGTCAGCTTCGAGCATTTTGCCTACCGGCGTAGAGCCGGTAAATGACAGCTTACGCACGATCGGGTTGCTGGTGAGTTCTCCGCCTATGTCTGAGGAGCTACCGGCCAAGACGTTTAACACGCCAGGGGGAATGCCTGCTTGATGAGCAAGCTCCGCCAGTGCAAGGGCGGATAGCGGCGTTTCACTCGCAGGCTTGATCACGATGGTGCATCCTGCGGCTAAGGCCGGGGCAGCTTTACGCGTGATCATGGCGTTGGGGAAGTTCCACGGTGTAATCGAGGCACAAACACCCACAGGCTGTTTAATACAGATAATCCTTTTGTCACCGCTTGGGGCAGGAATAACATCGCCATCGATGCGCTTGGCCTGTTCGGCAAACCACTCAATGTAAGAGGCCCCATAGGCCACCTCACCGCGCGATTCCGCGAGTGTTTTACCCTGTTCTAGGGTCATGATACGAGCAAGGTCTTCCTGATTTGCCATGATCAAATCAAACCAGCGTCGCATCACTTGGGCCCGTTGTTTGGCTGGCTGTTGACGCCAGGTCACCATCGCTATTTCTGCAGCTTCAATGGCGCGTTTGGTTTCATCGGCACCGGCCTTAGCGACATCGGTGATAAGCTCACCCGTTGCTGGATTGGTGACGGGAAGTCGAGCGCCACTGTCAGCAGCGATCCACTCACCGTTAATATAGGCCTCGGTTCGTAAAAGCGCTGGGTTGGTCAGTTCTATGGTCATCAAAACATTCCTTGACTGGGGTCGTATTAACAACGGCCTAGTGGTGTTGCAACCAAAAAGGTTGAGTGTGCTGAACCGCGTCGTAAAGATTACCAGCTAAGTGACTGAGAAAAAGCTCCCCTTTGGCGGTGTTTTGAGCAAAATGTTTGCGCTGGCCGTATTCTTGCCTCGGTTCTTCTCACCAGTGGCTTCGTTAGGGCCAACCCGCCAACAGGTCG
>QXYP01000104.1 GCA_009886815.1 Halieaceae bacterium | reverse complement strand
CCCTTATTACGATGCAATGGTCGCGAAGATTATTGGCTACGGAGAAACTCGCGAGGATGCCCGTCGTCGTTTACTAACAACGTTACAAGATGGCGCATTGCTGGGGTTGGGTAATAATCGGAATTTTCTGATAGATGCTTTAGAGCAGCAAACATTCAAGGATGGACTGGCGACGACTGCGTTCATAGCAGAAAATTATGGAGATCAATTTAACCCCCCGAAGGTGCAGGGAGCTTTTGTGGCTGGTGGTGCGGTGTTGCAGCATTTGCTGGCAATGGGTGAGGCCCATGAGCGTGCACCTTTGGTCTCCCATGAGCTTCTTGATTGGTCTTCCCGAGGCCGCGCTGTTTCTACCCGCGACTATCGAATCGACGAGCTGGAGGTCGGTGTCAGAATAGAAACCTTGGGGGCAGGGCAGTATCAAGTGCTGTTTGAAAGCGAGGAGTTTTTGGTGGAGTTCATGGGCATGTCCGACACTCGCTGTGAGCTGCAAATAAATGGATGGCGTGAAAACTTTAATTTTGTTCATGAATCACCGGCGACCTTACATCTCGCTAACGCCACCTACTCGCTGAGCCTTACAGATTACGCTCGAGTCTCCCCGGAGGGTGTCGATGCGGCTGCCGGAGGAACAGTGGTGGCGCCGATGCACGGTTTACTGCTTGCCATTGAAGTCTCAGAGAATGAAACAGTGATCAAAGGTCAGCGTCTTGCTGTTCTGGAGGCTATGAAGATGCAACACGAAATTACAGCCCCAGGCGATGGCGTTGTTGTTGAGGCTCCCGGCGTTGCAGGTCGACAGGTGGCAGCAGGCGATGTCATGGTAGTTCTAGAGCTAGCGGAATAGCGGCTGCATTGGCACTTAACCGTTTTAACCTACGCGCTAACTGTTGGGTGTGTTTAAAGCCTCCCTGTGTAAACAGCACCTTGTAGATCTGGTGATGGGATATTAATAGGAAATCAATATGGAACAAGCCAAAGCTTTTCTTGAAGAGTCGTTAGATCTTGACGCACTTTTAGGTGATGTGGACACCCTTGGCCTCTCGAGACCTACCGGTTTCAAAGCCTGGAGTATTGAGACCATTCTGCGGCATCTGCACTTTTGGAATCAGATGGCTTTGTGGGCTCTTGAAGATACTGCCCAGTTGCAAGAAACCTTGGTGCCGGTCATGGAAGGCCTAACAAGTGGAGGCAGTTTGACAGAGGTCGAAGCTCAGATCGTCTTGGCAGAGGGTGACGCATTGGTATCAGATTGGCGGGCTACCTATCAGCAGCTTGCACAAGCCTATAGCCAAGCTGATCCCGCTCAGCGTTGCCCCTGGGTGGGCCCGAGTATGAGCGCGCGTTCTTGTATAACAGCGCGGCAGATGGAAACCTGGGCCCACGGACAAGCCATTTATGACGAGCTTGGACGCGTTCGCGCCAATACAGATCGCCTGCACAATATTATTATTTTAGGGATTAACACCTTTGGTTGGACGTTTAAGGTGCGAGGGGAAGCGGCTCCTGAGCAAATGCCTTATGTGGAGTTAACTGCGCCCTCGGGCACCCTGTGGACTTTTGGTGATGAAAAATCGGCGTCGACAATTAAAGGTGCTGCGGAAGAGTTTGCCCAAGTTGTTACTCAAACTCGACACGTTGAGGATACTCAACTTTGCTACGAGGGCGAGGATGCTAAGCGCTGGCTTTACAACGCACAGTGCTTTGCCGGTGGTCCCAATCCGCCCCCGGCGCCCGGTTCAAGGTTTGTTCGTACTGATTGAGCTTGCTGTTTCAGCCATAGACGCGTCAATGCGGTGTAGCGCCATCCAGAATAGTTCCTCTTCAGAGTAGCCGGTAATACGATCCTGCTCTTTGCAGTTTTGCAGCGCAATAAACGTCGGCGTTACCGTGACCGGCTGGCTTTGGCAGGCGCTTTTTGCAGAGATGCCTGCCTGCCAATCGGTGAGGCTAATTTTGATAATCGGGAGCCGTCGAGCTTCATCGGTCTTTTCGTAATAAGGCAGGACTTCCGCATCGAACTGCTGGCAAGCGGCGCAGTCTGGCGCATAAATGTAAAGCAGTTCATTGGCCTCAACACTTGCTAGCGCCAATATCCCTAACAGCAAGGCCAAAGTAGCCTTGCAGCGCTTCACAGCGCAGCTTCCCTTGTGCTCTTGGGTTTTGTTAGGTTTAAGGTGTGATAGCGCCATCATCTGTTCGTATTATACGCCGTTCAGTTCAGCGGTTTTGTACTGAAGGGCTTAAGTCGTCGACAGGGGGCGCCAATACGCAGCGAACCCATCCGGATTTAATTTTGGTTATATATTTATAGTATATTAGAATAACATTAGCGCTATGGGCTACCTGCGGCAGCAATACCCTAGCCATAATGGGAGTGCATTCATGGGGTGGAGCACATGCCAGTAGGCGTCAATGATCAGGAGGGGCGGTTAAGGCCAGCACCCGAGTCCTTTCTTTCTGAAGAACTGATCTCTGAGATATCACACCGTGGCGTCGATAAGAGCCGAAGAGATCTCCTTAGGGGATCCTTCGCTGCGGCATTGGCGGGCGCCTCGGGGCTAACATTTGCCGACGACCCTAATATCGTCAACGTCCCCGAATGGAGTCGCAGTCTCGGCAAGCCAGTGGCGACAAACCCCTATGGTCAGCCTTCTCCTTTCGAAGCCAATATCATCCGTCGACAAAGTCCTGGCCTCACGCAAACGGATCAGGCGAGCGTGGCTTTCACGCCCTTGCAAAATCTTTTTGGATGCATCACCCCCAGCGGTCTTCATTTTGAGCGGCACCATCAGGGGTGGGTCGATATTGATCCTCAGCGCCACCGCTTAATGATCAATGGCCTTGTTAAAAAACCCCTCGTGTTTACGGTGGCAGATTTATTACGCATGCCCAGCGTGTCGCGCATGCATTTTTTAGAATGTGGCGCCAATACCGCTTTAGAGTGGGGTAACTCCGCTGTGCCGACCGTGCAATACACCCACGGTATGTTGTCGGGCTCGGAATGGACCGGCGTGCCGCTATCTTTGTTACTGGAGCGTGCAGGCTATGATCGAGACGCCCGCTATTTGTTGGCAGAGGGTGCCGATGGTTCGGGGATGACACGAACCATTAATCTTACCGGCGCACTCGAGGACGCGATTGTGGCCTATGGGCAAAATGGCGAAATGTTGCGACCTGAGCAGGGATACCCACTGCGGCTAGTGGTGCCGGGTGTGCAGGGCGTTTCTTGGGTGAAGTGGTTACGCCGTTTAGAGGTTGGCAACAAGCCCTACGCCACCAAGGATGAGGCCAGTCATTACGTCGATCTCATGCCCAGCGGGCAACTGCGGCAGTACACCGCCATACAAGAGGCGAAGTCTGTTATCACTGCACCCTCTGCCGGACAGAAGCTTCTGAACCAGGGTTATTACTGTATTACCGGTTTGGCGTGGTCGGGTCGGGGCTCAGTTCGCAAGGTCGACATTTCTGTCGATGGCGGACGCAACTGGCAAGAGGCAAGGCTAGAGGGGGCGCTGTCCTCAAAAATGTTAACGCGATTTAATTTTGACTGGGTTTGGCGGGGCGAACCGGCTTTACTGCAAAGTCGAGTCCATGACGATACCGGCTATATACAGCCACAGCGTGCCGCCCTGGTGGCTGAGCGAGGCACGCGTTCGATTTATCACAACAATGCGATTCAGACGTGGCGGGTAAGTCCCTCGGGTGAGGTGGATAATGTTCAGGTGGGCTAGATTATCGATTGTTTGCCTGACTTTTTTGGGTGGTAACGCCCTCGCACAGGACTATCTATCTGCCCTCAATGAACTCGGTAGAACCGCAACAGCTGCGGAGCTCAGCGCCTGGGATATCGATGTGCGCCCTGACTTTTTAGGCTTACCCCCGGGTTCAGGCTCGGTGGCACAGGGTGAGGCATTGTGGCTAGATCAATGCGCAAGTTGTCACGGCGACTTTGGGGACTCCAATGAAGTCTTCTCGCCCATTGTCTTGGGCAACATTACCGAAGACGATGTACGAACAGGACGTGTTGCAGCGTTAACAGACCCTTCCGTTGTTCGGACGACCTTTATGAAAGTGGCGACCTTGTCGACGATTTGGGATTACATTAACCGCGCTATGCCGTGGAATGCCCCCAAGTCACTGGCGGCTGATGAGGTGTACTCACTGGTTGCCTACCTGCTTAACCTTGCCTACATTGTGGACGACGACTTTGTGCTGTCTGATGAAAATATGGAAGACGTTCAGGCCCTGATGCCAAATCGCAACGGCATGACAGAGGACCACGGCCTTTGGTCGGTTAACGGCGTGCCCGATGTGGTCGGGTCGGCCTGCATCACCAACTGTTCAGTCGATACGACCATTACGTCATTTCTCCCAGATTACGCCATGAATGCTCATGGCAATCTTCGAGATCAGATGCGCCATTATGGCCCCTTACCCGGTGTGCAGACCGCACCCACACCGCAGCTGTCGGTGTCCCAGCCAGCGCAGAGTGACAGTTTAGACCAGATCCCTGCTGATCTTTTAGCCGTTAGTGGCTGCGAGGCCTGTCATCAGGTGAATAAAGCGTTGGTAGGACCGGGGTTTACAGCCATCCGAGCCCGTTATGCCGGGGCCGATGCCTCGGCTTATTTGGCTAAAAAAATCAGACAGGGTGGGCAGGGTGTTTGGGGTTCAGTGCCTATGCCTGCAATGAACCAATTGGATGATACTGTCGTGGAGGCATTGGCACTTTGGCTGGCCTCAGGAAAATAAATTTAAGAAAGGAGTGGCGATCGATGGGTAATTTAGATCCTCTGGGGTTAACACGCCGGGGCTTTATGAGGGTGGGTGTCACGCTGTTAGCGGTCGCTGCCTTACCGCAAAAAATTTGGGCGGCCGCACTGCGACCGGAAACGGTCTTTCAAACAACGACCCTTGAGGCTACCTTCGAGGCGCTTGGCGGTGTGCCACAAGTGAGTGATGGCATTATTTTTTCTACCCCCGACATTGCTGAAAATGGCGCAGTGGTGCCGGTCAGAATTGAGATTGACCCATCGGTGTTGCCTGATGTGAGTAAGCTCTATGTGATTGTAGAAAAAAATCCGAACCCCTTGGCGGCGGTCTTTCAAGTTCCCCCCAATACCCAGCCCTACGCAGAAACCCGAGTCAAAGTGGCGCAAACCGGTAATCTCTATGCCGTTGCCGAGGCAAATGGCGAGCTTTACATGGTGCAAAGAGAAACCAAAGTCACTTTGGGCGGCTGCGGCGGCTAAGGAGAAAAACGATGGCCAGTCGAATGAGAATTCGGGCACAACTGAAAGAGGATTACTGTGAGGTTAAGGCCTTAATGCGCCACCCCATGGAAACCGGCATGCGCAAGGATCAAAGTGGCGCGGCGATTCCGGCAAACTTTATTGAAGATGTTCAGGTACTCCACAATGATGCCGTTGTGGTGCAAGCTTATTGGGGTGCTGCTGTATCGGCGAATCCTTTTCTTGGTGTGCGTTTTAAAGGTGGCGCGCAGGGCGACGTGGTTAAAGTCGTCTGGCGCGATAACCGCGGTGATAGCGGTTCCGGTGAGACCACGATTCGGTGATTAGGTGAGCGTCGGTGATTAGGTGAGCGGGTCATTATGAATAAAGGGTTTATGAGGGTTATTTTCACTGTCTTAATAGGCTTGTGGTCGGTAACACTGCTTTCTGACACTGAGGGTGTTTTTGATCAGTACCGCGAGATGTTGGGTGATGACAACCCAGCGATCTTTGTTATTTTTGACGGTGAGGAGATTTGGTACGCCCCGGCGGGTCCCAAGTCTGTTTCGCTAGAACAATGTGACCTTGGCTTGGGGCCGGGAGTCGTAGAGGGCGCTTATGCGCAGCTGCCACGGTATTTTCCAGACGTCGATCGTGTTCAGGACGTCGAGGCACGCCTTGAATATTGTATGACCCAACTGCAGGGCCTCACTACCGAAGAGGTGCGTGGGAAACCCTACTCACTGCGAGGGGACTTGGGCACTGAGCTAGAAGCACTGGTTGCATGGATTGCCGATCAGTCTAGTGGTTTGGCCATTGCCCCGGGGCAGGCTCACGCGAAAGAACGAGCTACTTATGCCTTGGGGGAGAATCTTTTTTATTATCGGGCTGGGCCCCATGACTTTTCCTGTGCCACCTGTCACGAGCAGACCGGTCGTCGTATCCGTTTACAGGCATTGCCAAACTTGACTACGCACCCGGGTGCGGCGGAGGCCTATAGCAGCTGGCCGGCCTATCGAATATCCCAAGGCATTGTCCGTACTATGGGCTGGCGCATGCGCGATTGTATGCGTCAGCAGCGAATGCCTGAATTGATTATGGGATCTCAGGCCTCAGTGGCTCTGCAAACCTATCTCGCCGTTAATGGCGCCGGTGCCTCCATGGCAGCGCCGGGATTGAAGCGGTAAATGATGATGAAAACAATCATGCAATTTTTGGCGTTCATCATTTTTTCCAGCGCTGTGTGTGCCGATGAGGTTTACGACGTGCTGTTAGAGTCGATGACCGATAAAAACTTCGTCACCGTAGAGCGCCTCAAGCAGGACGAGCTTCAGGCGTTTTGTAGTCAGCCGCGCTCGGCATCTGCTGATGAAGCGCGCGCTGCAGAGCTACGCGCAGCGGCACTGAGCGACGTCCCCATACCTTCAGACCAGAATTATTTGGGAGATTGGCAGCGTGGCGAAAAGGTGGCTAGCAACGGCAGAGGGCTTCAGTATTCCGATGACCCTGAACAAGAAAACGGGGGTAATTGCTATGCCTGCCACCAGCTGGATCCCGCGGAGGTGGCATATGGCAACCTGGGACCTTCGCTAAGTGGTTATGGCGCACGGGGACAAAGTATTGCCATGCTGCAGTACACCTGGACCAAGCTTTGGAATACCCACGCCTACAATATCTGTTCGCATATGCCGCGCTTTGGGGCTGCCGGTATACTCACCGAGCAGCAGCTACGCGATGTGATGGCTTTTCTTTTTGATCCCCAATCTCCTGTGAATCGAACTCAGCCGTGACGCGGCTTCCCATAGCTCGGGAACAAGGAGAATGCAGCGATGGAGCGCCGTGAGTTTGGCAAAATGCTGGCGTTGGGGGCTGCGGCTGGCTTAGCACTGCCGGGTGTGTCTCCCCGGGCGATAACACAAACGCCCTACGATATTGCCTCGATGGGCAACGTGCACCTTTTGCACATGACTGATGCGCATGCGCAACTGATGCCAATGTACTACCGCGAACCCAGCGAGAATATCGGTATTCACGGCGCGCGAGACCGCAGCCCTCATTTGGTGGGTAAGGCGTTACTGGAGCGCTACCAGATTGCATCAGATACCCGGCATGCCCATGCCTACACTTACCTCGACTATCACGCGGCGGCCATTGAATATGGTCAGGTCGGAGGATTCGCGCATTTGGCGACCTTGATTAAGCAAATCAAAGCGAACCGCTCGGATGCCCTGCTTCTGGACGGCGGAGATCTTTGGCAGGGATCGGCCACAGCGCTTTGGACTCAGGGGCAGGATATGGTCGATGCCTCAAAACTCCTCGGCATTGACGTCATGACCGGTCACTGGGAGTTCACGCTGGGCGCAGAGCGCGTGCAGGCGATTATCAATAATGATCTGGCAGGTCACACGGCCTTTCTAGCGCAGAATATCCGTGATAAAGATTTTGGCGACCCGGTTTTTCCGGGTCATGTAATCCGTGAGCTTAATGGTGTCCCCGTCGCTATTATTGGACAGGCCTTCCCATACACGCCGGTCGCTAATCCAGCGTACTTGGTCGAGGGTTGGAGCTTTGGCATTCGCGAACGTGAGTTACAGAAAAAAATTGACGCGGTGCGCAGTGACGGCGCGCAGGTTGTGGTTTTGCTTTCACACAATGGCGCCGATACCGATTTAAAACTCGCATCTCGGGTGTCAGGGCTTGACGCTATTCTTGGCGGGCACACCCACGATGCTATTCCGCGAGCTGTAGAGGTTAAAAATTCTGGCGGCATGACCCTGGTGACCAATGCGGGTTCTAACGGCAAGTTTTTAGGTGTTCTGGATTTTGATGTTCGTGGCGGCCGGATAAAAAACTGGTCCTACCAGCTACTGCCGGTATTTTCTGATTTGCTGACGCCAGATCCCGATATGTCGGCATTGATTACGGATATTCGCGCTCCCTATGCTGACAAGCTCGGTGAAGTTTTGGCGACCACCGATGAACTGCTATACCGGAGAGGAAATTTTAATGGCAGTTTCGACCAGCTTCTTTGTAATGCTTTGCGCGACGAGCTCAATGCTGAAATTGCCTTCTCTCCGGGCTTTCGCTGGGGAACGACTTTGTTGCCAGGGTCAAATATCACTCTGGAAGATCTCATGGCGCAGGTGGCCATTACCTACCCTGCTGTCACGGTTAATGAAATGACTGGAGAGGCCTTGAAGTATGTGCTGGAGGATGTCGCTGATAATCTTTTTAATCCCGATCCCTACTACCAGCAGGGTGGCGATATGGTCCGCGTGGGAGGGCTCCATTACAGCATTGCGCCCACTGCAGTTGCCGGCCAGCGCATCGGGAATTTAAGCCTCAAGGGTCGACCGCTTGAAGCTGGCAAGTCCTATAAGGTGGCGGGCTGGGCATCTGTTCACCGTGTTGAAGGCGAGCCTATTTGGGAGGTGGTCGCTCGGTGGCTGCGCTCGCAAAAGGTCGTTGGAAATCTCACAGTTGAGCAGCCGGAGGTCAATGGCTTGGTCAATAATCTTGGCTTCGTACGTTGAAGCTGCGGAAAACGCCGGCGTAAAGTTTATGGTTACAGTGTTTCAGTCAGCACCTGTGAAACAACCGCTGTGGCAAGCGCGCTGCCTCACCTCTGTGCGACACTGGTGCAGCCAGCATGGTTATTACTATCAGTTTTTAGGCGATGAGCTTTTTGACTGCGTTCCAGAGACTTTACGGACAAAGCTGGCAGGACGTACCCCTATCATCGCCGACCTGGCGCGCCTCAGTTTGCTTAAGGATCACCTTGAGTCAACGGGTGGCACGGTACTTTGGCTAGATGCCGATACCCTGATTGTCGATGCATCATGGGTCCCAAACACTGACGCCTCAGTGTGCTTTGGTGAAGAGTATTGGCTCGATCGCGATAGACGGGGGCGACTTAAGGCGTTTAAGCAACCTCACAATGCCTTTATGCTGTTTTCCCAGGGCAATGCTGTTTTACCGTTTTTACATCAGGTGGCGTATTCGATCATAGAGCGTGCAGATCCATCGGCAATTTCCCCACAAATGATCGGGCCGAAGCTACTGAAAGCCTTGCACTCATTAGCTCAATTTTCGCTTTGTCCCCAAGCGGGTGCGTTGAGCCCCAGTCTTGCTCATGATTTGGTACGGGGAAGTGGAAGTACGATTGAGGCCTTTAGAGCGGCAGAGCGTCCCACGCCCTGTCTCTGGAATTTATGTGGTTCCCTCGTGCTTGAGAATAATCACGAGCAGTACCTCCTTGAGCTAACAAAAGCTCCGGCATTGTTTGGCCCGCTCTCTCAATAGAAAATCGGCGGTTCTGTTGCATTTTTTTGTAGGATTTTTCACTTAAATTAAGGCATTTCTGCAAATGTTGTTCAGGTTTATGCATGCAAAACAACACTATTAATTTTAAGGCATGGACCATGCCATTTTAATGGGGTCTAACAGTTATATGTCTGTCATGACTTGCTTTCACGGCCAAGGCTGGCTAGCGTTGTATAAAAATAAACTAAGAAAGAGTGATCATGAGAAAAATTCTAACCACACTGCTGATGTTGGTGCTCATAGCTTGCAGCGACTCCTCTAATAACAACCCACCACCGGCACCTGAGCCACCTCCAGAGCCTACCTACGAGCTCAGTGCTGAAATAAAGCGGACTGAGTATGGCATTCCCCATGTTACCGCTGAAGATTGGAAGAGCTTGGGGTATGGGTTTGGCTATGCTTATTCTCAGGACAACTATTGCGTCACCATGAAAGAGATGGTGTATGCCAGTGGCCGGTCATCTGAACTCTTGGGTGAGGGTCAAGGGAATACGGGCTCTGACTTCCTATTTCGTTATTTAAACGGAGATGACGCTGAGTTTGAGGAGCGTTTTGTTAGTCAGCTGCCACAGTTCAGCCGTGATCTTGCTGAAGGCTTTGCGCGGGGCATGAATCGATACCGTGAGGAAACGGGCGACGCCAATCTGCCTGAGGGAAATTATGGCTGCAGAGATGCTCAATGGCTTTTTGAAGTTACTGAGATCGATCTTTTCAAGCATATGCGACGTGAGGCGTTGCGGGGTAGCTCTGATAACGGGACTTTTCGCAATGCACTGCTGTCTGTGGAGGGGCCTGATGAGGACGGCGCGACGGGCAGTTTAAACGACGCCCAGCTATCAGACCTCGCCGATAGCGCCGCCGCTGCGGTCAGGGAACTACAGAACCTCGACCGGGGTAGCAACGCACTCGCTGTGGGCAGTGAAAGTACACAAAATGGCGGGGCCGTACTGTTAGGTAATCCACATCAGCCCTGGTTTGGGGCGGGCGCTTGGTATCAAGCACACCTAACGTTGCCGGGAGAGTACGACGTCGCCGGTGCTGCACTGCACGGCTTTCCTTTTATTGGTATTGGCTTTAATAAAGATGTGGCTTGGACACACACCGTGTCGCTGGCCAACCGCTTTAGTCTCTACGAGCTTAAGCTCAACCCTGAAGACCCACTCGAGTACGAATACGAAGGGGAGATGCGAGATATCACGCCAGTTGAGGTTGTTATTGATGTGTTACTGGCTGATGGCACCTTAGAGCAGCAAAGTTTCACCTTTTACGAATCGCATTTTGGTCCTGTTGTAAATTTAAAGGGTGTCTCTGAATTTCTTGACGGGTGGCCCATGTTTAATGGCTCGGTGCTTGCATTTAGAGATGCCAATATCCTGACAGGAATTCGGGGCATAGAGCAGTGGATCAATAAAGGTAAAGCATCAGATTTGCAGGGTTACATCGATGCCTTGGCGAGTATTGGTAATCCGGTATTTCATGAGATTGCGGCAGATCGCAATGGTGAAGTGTTTTATGGGGAGTTATCGGCCATTCCCTATATTACTCAAGCCCAGCTTGATACCTGTGTGAATGGCATTATCGGCCCGCTACTGGCAGATGCGACCACCAACGTCATTATTTCTCTAGACGGATCGACCTCAGAGTGTGAGTGGGGCGATGACCCAGAGGCGCCCGAAGGCAGCAATTTGTATGGTGCCAGTCAGTTACCCCAGTTGCGGACTCGAGACTACGTCGGTAACAGCAACAACAGCTATTGGTTGAGCAACGCCCAACAGCCTATCGAGGGCTTTCCCACCATCATGGGTCCCGTTGGCTATGAAGGGCAGCAGCAGTTTTTACGTACCCGTATTGGCCACTTAATGGTTGAAGAGCGGAAAGCGGCCAGTGATGGGCTGAGTGATACGCCGCTATTCGATTTAGAGACGGTTAAGGGGCTCATGTATGCCAACCGTGTTTATGGTGCCGAAGTCACTCTAGACGACGTGCTGGAATTTTGTGAGTCCTCAGAAAATGAAGAACTGAGTACCGTCTGTGGGGTTTTAGCACGCTGGGATCGTCGAGTGGATGTTGATAGCCAAGGCGCGCAGGTTTTTACAGAACTTTGGAAAGGCTTTGGCTCCCAATTAGGTGGCGGATTTCAAGGCGTCATAGCCAACGATACATTTTGGCGCGTTGACTACGACCCATCAGACCCTCTCAATACACCCGCAGGGATTGATTTGGATGTCGTATCCAACCAGACCTTACTGGCAGAGGTGCTACTCAAAGCGGAGGCTGATTTGACAGCTAAGGGTGTGGCCCTCGATGCGCCTTGGTCTGAGGTGCAATATCTCGAGCGCAACAATGACAATGTTCCCATTCACGGTGGATCTGGCACGATGGGTGTTTATGGCGCTATCAGTGCACGATTGTCGGAGGGGGGCTATGTCAATCCCGGATCGGGTAACAGTTACATTCAAGCAGTCACCTGGGATGAATCAGAATGTCCCATTGCCGATGTGATTTTAGTCCCGTCTCAGTCAACAGACCCGGCTTCCCCGCATTTTGCCGATCAAACAAAGCTCTATGCCGATAAACGC
>QXYP01000103.1 GCA_009886815.1 Halieaceae bacterium | reverse complement strand
AACGGCAAAATCTTCCTCCCAAGGACTGATGCCTACACCAAAGTCGAAACGATTCCCTGATAGTTGCTGAATGCTCTGCACTTGCTTGGCAACCACCGGCGCCTGACGCACAGCGAGTTTATACACGAAAGTGGCAAACCGAATGGTATCGGTAACCGCTGCCATTGCTGACACCGCAATAAGGCTCTCTAAAAACGGCACGCTCTCGAGGAATTCTCGACTGCCATCTTTATTGTAGGGATACTTCGAGCTGCACTCCTGGGGGTAACAAATACTGTCGGGGATAGTAATGCCGTCATAACCTGCAGCCTCAGCGGCCTTGGCCAAGGGTAAATAATGATCGGCGTCACTCATCCCCACTTGATAGCTAAATCGCATTGCAACCTCCTAATTAATCTTGTCAGTAACCGCGCCATAACCTGTAACCGGCCACGGGCTTTTAGCGCAGGGTAAAGTCGATGAATACCGATCAAAACCGGTATCAGTATGCTTTATTGTACGCAGTACACCGCCCAGAAGACCGACCTTATCTAAACGGTCATGTCTGGGCGTGACGGCTTGCCACCCCATTATGAATAGCGGCCTCAACCGCATCGGCCGCGAGCATGCCCAAGCGGTTTACATTCATGGATCCCTGGGTGCCGGTACCTGCGGCAAACAGCGTATCGCCATCGTAAAGGGTGTGCGCCGGACGAATCGCCCTCGCAAGCCCGTCATGGGCCATTTGTGCCACCTTCAACGCTTCACTCTTGGTCAGCGTGGCATTAGTGATAACCGCGCCAATGGTTGTATTGGTGCCGGGGAAATCCCCCGCCGCGTTGTAATTTTTTTCCTCGCGCAGCGACATGGGTGCCGTACTCGCCCCTAGCAACTGACCGTCGCGAGCAAACACCTCGCCGTAAGGGTTTACTGCCACAATCGCCGCCAGGCAAAACCCGTCGGGTAACAAAATACAATGGGCGCCCAAACCCGAGGGTGACGCGTATTCGCGGCCGTATATTTTGCCCAAAGTAGCACCGCAACCGGCACCAACAGCACCTGTTTGAATATGCCGCCCGGTAGCTGCCTCAGCAGCTTTGCGTCCCATCAACACATCGGGACGAGCCCTCGCACTACCCACACCTAGGTCGAACAATACGGCCCCCGTGACAATCGGCACTTTTACAATACCGGTATCAAAGCCCACGTTATTATCTTCCAGTACCCCAACAACCCCGCTCATTGCATCTAGCCCCCAAACACTACCTCCGGATAAGACAATGGCATGGACCTTATCGATCAGATTTTCTGGCTTCAACAGATCGGTTTCTCGGGTACCGGGGGCTGCACCACGAACATCGACAGCGGCAACCGCACCGGCGTCAAAACGCAGTACGGTCACCCCGGTCTTACCCTCGGGGTCACTGGCTTGACCGCAGGTAAAGCCCTCTAACGCGCCTAAGTCACAATAGTCTGACATCGCTAAACCTCTTATCTCGCGTCACACCTGCACAACGCTACGCTGTCGCCAATTTTCCAGATTGGAGTAACTCACTCACTTCGCTATCGCTAAAGCCTAGCTCAGACATAATTTCAATACTGTGTTCGCCAAGGGAGGGAGACGGTGCAGCCAAGGAGCTGTCGACACCGGCAAACTGGATCGGCGGTGCGGGGCTGGTAAGCCGGCCCAAGTTCTCCGTAACGTAGGTTTCAAGTAGACCCAGCGCCTCAATTTGAGCATTCCCAGACAGACTATCCCTAGACTCGCAGGGCGCGCTGGGAATATCTGCCGCCTTGAAGGCCGACATAATTTCATCCACCGTTAAATGACGCATGCCGTCTTTTAAGACACTGGAAAACTCCCCTAAATGCATAAAACGCGACGCAACGGTGGCAAATCGGGGATCAGATTTGAGTTCTTCCCGGCCCACCAGTGTCAACACTGCCTCCCAGTGCTGATCCAGCAAAATAGACGCTGCGACAGCGCCATCGAGACACTGAATGGTTTGGTAGCTCTCTGATATGGGCGGCATTTGCAGCACGTCGTCATCGTGCAGTGTTCGATGCATCATGCCATCAGGCCACATAAAGGCGAGACAGGCATGCAACATGGAGATATCAATATGCTGGCCCTCTTTCGTCGTATGGCGAGCCAGTAATGCGGCGGTCACTGCCTGGGCGGTGGTATAGGCGGTCACCTTGTCGCACATCAGCATGCGTACGAAGGCAAATTCATTGTCGCCGCCCTGCAACCCGGTGATACCGGCAATACCCTGAATCACATGATCATAAGCGGGCCGATCGCGCAGGGGTCCCCGGGTGCCAAACCCCGTCACGGCGACGTTGATTAATCGGGAGTTGAGTCCTCGCAGTGTGTCGCTACCCAAGCCCAACTGCGTCATGACACCCGGTCTGTAGTTGTTCAGAACAACATCTGCCTGACCTGCTAAGCGCTGCACGGCTGCAACGCCCATCTCATGTTTAAGGTTGATAGCCAGTGACCGCTTGCCGCGATTGCAGTTATGAAACAGTGCCGAGGTTCCGTTCTTCTGACTACCCAGTTTGCGCATGGGGTCGCCGCCGCGAACAGGCTCCACCTTAATCACCTCAGCACCCTGTGAGCGCAGCGTCATAGCAGCCAGTGAGCAGGTAACCATTGTCGACAGCTCGACAATCTTAACCCCGGCCAGTGGCTGCTGAGCGGAAGGAACATCAGACATTTTTGTTCAACTCAGCGAAAAATAAAACGAAGGGTTACTGCATCTGAACCGGGATTCAGCGTTTGCGTACTGCCATTCGACATATGATCGATCGTTAACGAGATAGCCATATTTTCATTGATGTCAAAGCCCGCCCCAATGAGCGAGCGAAAGTGAAGAGAGCCCCCGAGTTCGGTATCTCCTGCATGATAAAAGCCGGGCATGAAGCTGCCTTCTAGGAAAAACCGACCTCCAATTTGATACTTACCCGCAATACCCGCACCGGCCCATGCATCACCGTCCTCGTCTAGGCGTCCGGCAACGGCAATGTTGCCCGTGAACCCCCCGGCGGTGGCAAACTCCTGCCAGTGGTATTCAACAACGCCGCCAATGCCGTTCGTGTCGGTATCTGTCGTTAAGCCTGCAACCCATTCAGCTCGCGTATCGGGAGCACCACAGAGCAAACCCAATAAGACGCCGATGGTTGCAAAGCGATTGAAAGAGAAAGCATGACATGGGACAAAACGCATAAAACCCTCACTGACCAATTTTTCTAATTATTCGAATCGGGTGAGACAGCACACTAGGGCAAGAATTAACGACTATGCTTCAAGTGGCTGCTGCCTCTACCTTACCGAATCCAGAGACAGCTTCAAGCAAACTGGTAATCAAGTGCCGTTCATCGTGGGTAAGCTCGGGGCGCCACACGTCGAATAGCAAAATTGTGCGTGGCGTTTCGCCGTTGTTCCAGGCCTCATGATTAATGCTGTCATCAAATGCCCAACCCCGGCCGCGTTGCGTTTCCCGCGACTCTTCTCCGACACGCAGTCCACAACCGGGCGGAACCGTCAGAGGCAGATGACAAATTAAGCGACAGTTCAACAATCCCGTGTGGGGGTCGATCTTGGCGCCGGCATCCAGCTTGGAAAATAAGACAGAGGGTGCCAGCCCGCTAATTCGAGTTAGGGGTAGATCCGCCATCAGAGCGGCAGTTTCTGGGCAAGCGGCGAGAATATCGGACTCGGGCTTACCGTCCTGCCAAAGAAACGCTGAGGTCCAGTCATCGCTGTCGAGTAATGTCGTTTCCGTATTTTGCGGCTGTTCCAAGCCGCTGTGCACATACGGCGAAAACCGATCAGCCGACTGGGTCAGCAAGGTATTCAATTCCCCCTCAATCATGTCAGTGTGCCCCTCAAGATCAGCCATCCAAGGCAGCTGCTCAGTCGGGAAATACCCGCAATAAGCCAAATCGTCCAAATAAAAAGCATGGGGCGCTTGGGGAAATTGATGACCAAGATCTTTTCGCTGTTTGCGCCCCAAAAGCATATCTAGGGAGTTGTTGAATCGGGTCGATGCTTGATTACGGCGGTAACCCGCTGCAGATAAACGGTCAAATAAATGTTGCTGGAACATTTGCCCTAACTGCTGCAATCGGGTCTCCACCCGATCTAAATCTGAAGACAACTGTGGCGGGACATCCGTCAGATTCGCTGCGAGGCGCAGAATTAAATTGTAGTAGGAAGACGCATTTTGAAAGTCGTCTTTACCGAGCAAAATATCGCCCTTGATGATCAACGCCCGCATGTTGTGGGGTTCTTCTGCAAGAACCGCATCTACCGCTTTTTCAGCCTCGGACACATCGCCTTGGGTCAGTGCGGCAAGGGCCAAACCCAGCCAACAGCGTGGAGTAGCACACTGATCATCGACAGCCTGTTGGAATATCACGAGAGCCTGAGCAGCCCGCCCCGCCTGAAGTTCGGCAATGCCCTGCTGAAAATAGTCGGCTTCCGTCATGCTTTTACCTCGGATAACTGCGCAAATAACACGCCTGCGAGACCCCCAGCGGCTCCCTGCATCAGCAGACCGAAGTTTGTTCGAACCGCAGCAAACCCGATTAACCCCAGTGTGGCCTCTAAAATCAGATGAATGGCGATAAGGGCCACAAAGCCAGCCAGGGCATACATAAAACGACGCGGCAGGCCCAGCCTCCCGTGTAATTGGCCGGCCACCGGCAGTGCAACCAGCAGTGCAATCGCAACCAGAGGCAAATACGAGCCCAGCAGTCCCAGCCAGTCAAACCAGACCGCCGATAAAACGTCGGCGGCGGAAACCGGCATAGCCATCTCTGCGAGCCCGGCCATAATCATCAGGGTCGAAAAGGTGCTGGCCAATAAATAAGCCACTAAAGTAGCGGGGAAATAAGCTGCGATAGCACGCACAAGCGGCTCCTTAGTTAACGCAATACAAACTCTGCACTGCGAAGGGGTTATAGTTACGGCTGATGAGTCTAAAACTAACGCTTCAAGGATGCACCATGCCTTTCAACTCACACTTCGTCAAAGCTGTATTCATGAGCGCGATGATGGCCGCGACGCTGCCTTCAACCGCGGCAAGTTATCAGGTCACCACCATTACGGATGCTCTAGAGCAGCCTTGGTCCGTGGCAGAGCTTCCCGGCAATGGTGGCTACCTGGTCACCGAAAAGGCCGGCCGTCTTTTGCAAGTCAACGACAGCGGCGTGGCCACAACAATTCTGGGTACTCCAGAGGTCTATTTCAAAAGCCAAGGTGGGTTACTCGACGTCGTCCTTGACCCCGAGTTTGCCAGCAATCAAATACTTTACCTCTCTTATGCCGGTGGTGATGCCGAGACGAATCGCACAACCGTGGTTCGCGCCAAGCTTTCCGCAGAGGTTCTCACAAACCTGGAAATCATTCTCGAGGTTGAGCCCAACAAGAAAAAGGCGGCACATTTTGGTGGCAAATTAGCGTTTTTACCCGATGGCACTTTGCTGCTCAGCGTCGGTGAAGGTTTTGAATATCGAGAGCAGGCACAAAGCTTAGACAGCGAATTAGGCAAGCTGCTACGAATCAATACCGACGGATCTGCGCCGGCGGACAACCCGTTTCCAGACGTTGCGCCGCGAGTCTTCAGTTATGGGCATAGAAATCCGCAGGGGCTGGTCGTCGACCCCGTTGAGGGCACCATTTGGATGGCGGAGCATGGCCCAAAAGGAGGCGACGAGCTCAATCGCATTGTCCCCGGTACCAATTACGGCTGGCCGGCCATTACCTACGGACTCGATTACTCTGGCGCCATTATTTCGCCCTACACCGAGGCAGAGGGTATGGCGCAACCGGTCCTGTATTGGGTTCCCAGCATTGCCACATCGGGACTGGCGATTTATCGAGGCACGGCCTTTCCCGATTGGAACGGATCGCTACTCACCGGCGCATTGGTTGACCAGAAACTCTATCGGCTGACACCGACGGAGGATAGCTTTCTACAAAGCGAACCCTTTCCTGAGGTCACCGGACGAGTTCGTGATGTACGGGTGCTGAGGGACGGAAGCATTGCGGTGCTAACCGATGAAGGAACCTTCTTCCACATCACACCGGAACCCTCAGACGCCACGAAAACTGCGTCCATCGAGTAACCCGACACAGCGCCTTTCTCTTACCAAGGAACCCACGATGATTGACCAACCCTTAACGCTGCCCTGTGGCGCCATATTATCCAACCGACTCTGCAAGGCAGCGATGACCGAGGGCTTGGCCGGGGCGACGGGTGTTCCCGGAGATGCGCTTAATCGCCTGTACGGCATTTGGAGCGATGGCGGCGCCGGCTTACTACTGTCAGGCAATGTACAAATTGACCGAGACCATTTAGAGCGACCCGGTAATGTGGTCGTTGATGAAGAGCCCGATTCGGCGACTAAGGCCGCGTTAAAAGCGTGGGCAACCGAGGGCACTCGAAGCGGCAATCATTTTTGGGCGCAGATCAGCCATGCCGGCCGACAGTGTCAAAAGATTATTAATGCCACGCCAAAAGCCCCCTCAGCCATCAAACTGGGATTGCCGGGAGGGCAGTTTGGCGAACCGATTGCCATGACAGACACCGATATTGAGGCCGTTATTGCCGGCTTTGCTCGCTGCGCTCGAGTTCTCAAAGAAGCAGGCTTCACCGGTGTTCAACTCCATAGTGCGCACGGCTACTTGCTGTCTCAGTTCCTAAGCCCACGCAGTAATGAACGCAGCGATCGCTGGGGCGGCAGCCTTGAAAATCGTGCGCGGATTTTACTGGAATCAGTTAATGCGGTCCGAGCCGCGGTTGGCCCTGAATTTCCTGTGGGCGTAAAGCTCAACAGCGCCGACTTTCAGCGTGGTGGCTTCGATTTCACCGAAAGCCTGCAGGTTGCCAAATGGCTAGAAGCCGCAGGGGTTGATCTATTGGAAATATCAGGGGGGACTTACGAACAGCCTAGGCTGCTGAACGTGGAAGGCATTGAGCCCATTGAAAACCAGGCAGTGGCGCAGTCAACGCGTGCCCGTGAGGCTTATTTTGTCGACTTCGCCCAAGCCATGCGCAAGGAACTCACCATGCCCCTCATGGTGACCGGTGGCTTGAGAAGGCTAGATGCCATGAACAGCGCCCTTGAAACCGGATCTGCTGACGTGGTGGGTATCGGTAGACCCATGTGCGTGATGACCGACGCACCCAAACAGCTGCTCGCTGGCAAGGAGGAGCTCCCCCGATACGAAGATGCGCTCTCTTTACTGCCCGGCTGGCTCAAGTTTCTCGGAAAAATATCGTTAATAAAAACCTTGGGGACTTTTGCCGTGCAGTATTGGTACTACGAGCAAATTTTATTGCTGGGCCAAAACGGTAAAACCTCCGACGACCTTTCCGTGTTTGCCGCAACACGGCGCCAAATGGCACTTGCTAACGAACTGGCCGCTGCACGGAAATAGTGAAAGGCCAATTCGAGAGCCCCGGTTTGGGCCATGTTTTGCCGAGGTTTTAGACGAGTCTTTGGGCTGGACTAGCCAAAATCTCGGGCCATTGCCGCCTCCCAACGACCGGCAAAGCCCTCTCGCAATCGCGCCTTGGTGGCTGCGAAGGAAGGCATATCTAAGGCAGCAAACTGCTGGGCAGTGCTCGCCGCCTCTGCCATTAAGTTTTCGGGTTCACAGCAGGCGTCGAGAATACCTGCCTCAGCAGCGCCTTCAGGATCGTAAATACGCGCCAGAGTGACCACTTGATGAGCATGCGCTTCAATCACACGCTCCTGTGCCAGCTCAATGCCAAACCAGGGGAGCGTCATACCAATGGCCACTTCATTGAGGCCCAATTTAAAAGCACCTCGACTGCCTAATCGGTAATCGGCGGAAAGACAAATTAACGCCCCCATCGCCAAGGCGTGCCCGGTCACTGCTGCAATAACCGGGGTTTTGCTCAGCGCCAGTCGGCCGGCAATATCGGCGCCCCTGCGCAATAAACGCTGACTGTCAGCATCTATTTTCCCCATAACACTGAGATCAAAACCGGCGCAGAACTTGCCCGGCCGGCCCGCCAAAACAATCACTTTGCCACACTCAAACCCCTGATCGAGGGCACTATCAAGACCGTCCGCCATGGCAAAAGACAGCGCATTGGCTTTGCCGTCATCGAGGGTAATTAAGCTATAAGCATCTTGCTCTTGATAAGTAACCAGTGCCATGGTGCTGCTCTCCTAAGTACGGTTGTTATTTAGGTGCTATTAGCGCTTCTGAAGCGGCTTATTCCATTCAACTTGAGGAAACTATTGCGTGATCATTTTAGTCGACGCTGATGCCTGCCCGGGAGCTGTCAGGGACATATTATGCCGCGCGGCAGTGAAACGTGAAATCAAGGTGGTTTTTATTGCCAACCAGTCGATAAACTTACCGGCCTCCCCTTGGTTACAAAGTTATCAGGTTGCCCAGGGCTTCGATAAGGCCGACGACGAAATCGTTGTCCGGGTGGGGACCGAGGACCTGGTCATCACAGCCGATATTCCGCTGGCCGCTGATGTCCTAGAAAAAGGTGCCCGGGTTTTAACCCCTAGGGGAGAGCGCTACACCGCTGCCAATATTAAGCAGCGTCTACAAATGCGTGACTTCATGGAAACCATGCGAGCCTCGGGTCAACACACCGGGGGCCCAGCGCCAATGTCCCAAACCGACCGGAAAACCTTTGCCGACCAGCTCGATAAAATACTTACCCAGTCCCGCCGCACCTAAAGGCATTCATAGAGGCACTGCTTTTTTTCCTGTTCGCAGCAGTACCTAGGGCGAACGCACCCGTGACGATGACGTGCGACTTCAATAGCAACGGTATTAATGGAACCGCAACAAGGGCTTACAACCGATATACTTAAGCCCCCAAGAGAGGCTCCGTGACAAACACAGTCGCCCTCGCGTTGTTTCTAGTCAGAGCCCTTAGCATTATGAGCAGTCAAAATCGTACCGCAGTCACGAGGGCTCTCTAGCTTGACGAGCAAGAGAGAAATATTTTTGTTGGCCTGCGCATCGGCGATCGTTACGGCCAACGCCTACTATATTCACCCCATCATTGCTGCGGTAGCACGAGACTTTGGCGTTAGCGATGCGGGCATTGGTATTGTACCGGCCGTGAATCAAATCGCCCTCGCTTTAGGTGTGTTGCTGCTTCTACCATTGGGTGACCGCGTTGATAATCGAAAACTCGTTACGGTTTGTCTGTCGGTTCAAGTCCTTACGCTGGTGGTCATGGCCGTTACCACAAATTTCGCCGTCTTTATCACCGCGTCTACCGCGCTGGGGTTCTTCACCATTACCCCGTATTTACTGCCCGCTTATGCCTCCCGTCGCGTCACCCCTCAGCAACTCGGTTACGCTACAGCGCTTTTGACGACCGGCGTAATTGCCGGAGTACAGGTTTCAAGACTGTCTGCTGGCGTTATCGGCGAATATACCGACTGGCGTTGGGTTTACTGGATTGCTGCAGCGTTAATGGCCGCTGCCACCATCATTGTGCCGCGGATTATGGTGCGTGAACCGGTGAACACACAGGGTCCCAGCTATTGGGCTCTGATTCGATCGCTGTTTGTCCTCGGTCAGCAGCACCCCCGATTGATGGTCTCGGGGGTTATCCAGAGCCTAAACTTTGCAGCGTTTATTGCCGTGTGGTTGGGAATTGGGCTACACCTCACCAGCGAAGCACAGGGACATGGATCAGACCTTGTGGGTTATCTCACCGCCTTTTCAGCCATTGGCTTATTAACAACGGCACGACTGGGTAAATGGGCCGATACCCAAGGCGCTGAGAAGGCGCGGCTGATCATGGCCACCTTCCAGTTTGTGGGAATAACCCTGCTGGCTACGGCTGGATCTGACTGGGTGTTCTTGCTGCCGCCACTGGCTTTAATGAGCATTGTCGGCCCTGTGGTCGACATTACAGGTCGTATGACGGGACTGCAGGAAACCCCCGCCGTTCGCACGCGATTAATGAGCCTTTATGTTTGTATGATGTTCACCGGGGGCGGTCTGGGAAGCTGGGCAGGCACCCTCGCTTATGATCGCTTCTCCTGGACGGGCATCGTCGGTCTTACGATGGGGTTTAGTTTGACGGTTTGGCTGTTATCGTTGCAGCAATGGTGGCAAAGGTCCCGCCACCAGCCCCGCTAAAACGACGCTGGCAGCTCACTGATCGCCAGATTTTTCACCGCGATACAGCGCCATAATTTCAGCAATCTCAGCCTCTTCAAGGCGGTCTCGACCGTCAGCAAAGCTCCCTGCAAATCGCTGATACATGGCCGCATTGAGGGCGTTGGCCGCCCCATTATCTCGGGTTCCAACAACTTTGGCGGGCACGCCAGCGATAATTGAGTTTTCAGGAAACACGCTGTTTTCTCTGACAATGCTGTTGCCGGCAACAATAGAGTTAGCACCAATTTTTGCACCATCCATGATGGTAGAGTTAATGCCAATTAAGCAGCGATCACCAATCTCACAGCCGTGCAACGTAGCGTGGTGAGTGATGGAGCAATCTTCGCCCACGATGGTCGGTGTCATAGCCCCAACATGAATCATGACAAAGTCCTGAATATTCGTGCGGGCACCAATCCTGATCTCGAGAAACTCTGCCCGGGTCACAACATTGGGCCAAACTGAAGCGTCGGGCCCAATATAAACTTTGCCATAGAGCCAAGCGCTCTCATGGATAAACGCCGGATTGTCGAGTGTGACGTTGTCGCTGATAAAACCCATGCCCTAGTATCCTTAGTTTTCTGGTAGAGATTTGATGACACGACTGTGTACGGCGCGCCCTGTGAGGTAGAGTACGGCACCTTCAGCTATCCGGACATCCGGGTCAATCCCTGATCAAGGGGTCTGCCCCCATTACCCATGCACAACTTACAAACTGACGACAACGAAATAGAAGATACTCGGGTACTGTTGCCAAAGCTTTGGGCGCGTATTTCGCCTGTTTTGTCGGATAACCGCGGCAGAGTGGGTCTGGCTTTGGCCTGCCTGCTGCTGGCTAAAGCGGCCTTGCTGCTGATTCCTTTTTTACTCAAAGCACTGGTCGATGGCCTCGATCAAAACCCGGTGCAGGTGACGACCTCTGTCATTTTATTCATGGTCGCCGCCTACGGAACTGCTCGATTCGCCAACACCCTGTTTGCTGAACTTAGGGATACTTTGTTTGGGCGGGTGACCGAGCGCGCCATGCACCGCATTGGCCTTGCCGTCTTTAAGCACATACACAGTCTGGATTTGGGCTATCACCTGAATCGGCGCACCGGTGGACTCGCCAGAGACATTGAGCGTGGCACCAATGGCATTAGTTTTCTGATGCGATTTTTCATTTTTAATATCGCCCCCACCCTGTTCGAAATTGCCATGGTGGCTGGGATTCTGCTGATCAACTACGGTGCGAAATACAGTTTGATCGTTTTATTTTCAGTGGCGCTTTATGGTGCTTTTTCCTTCCGCGCCACTCGGTGGCGGACGCGCTACATTCGCGAGGTCAACGCAGCTGACTCCGACAGCAATACCCGCGCGGTCGATAGCCTGATCAATTACGAGACCGTTAAATATTTCAATAATGAAGAATTTGAAGCCCAACGCTATGACGAATCTCTAGAGCAGTGGGAACAGGCTAGGCGCAAGAATCGACTGTCCTTACTGGCTCTCAATGGCGGCCAGGCCATCATCATTGCCCTGAGCCAAACGCTAATGCTGGGCTTAGCCGCGCTGTCAGTGCAGGACAGTGACTTGACGCTGGGCGACTTTGTGCTGATCAATCAATTCATGCTGCAGTTATTTATACCGCTGAGCTTTCTAGGCTTTGTATACCGCGAAATTAAAGCCTCCCTTGCCAGTATTGAGCGGCTGTTTCGGGTGCTGGACCAACAACCTGCGGTTACTGATGCACCCGAAGCGGGCGTGCTGAAAATAGCGACGGGAGGCATTGAATTCCGCCAGGTTAACTTTGGCTACAGCGACGATCGTCAGGTGCTGGCCGGGCTCGACTTTGCTATTGCCGGTGGCGAGACCGTTGCCCTTGTCGGCGCGAGTGGTGCCGGCAAGTCGACCGTGGTGAAACTCCTCTTTCGTTTCTACGATCCGACCAACGGCAATGTTTATCTTGATGGACAAAATATTCGTGACGTCACTCAAGACTCGCTGCGAAGTGCCGTAGCCATCGTTCCCCAAGACTGCGTGCTGTTTAACGATTCTCTACTGGAAAATATTCGCTACGGGCGACCCACAGCAACCGATGCAGACGTTGAAGCGGCAGTGGCTGCGGCATACCTAGACGACTTCGTGGCCCGTCTGCCCGAAGGGCTTATGACCCGGGTCGGCGAGCGAGGACTGAAGCTGTCTGGGGGTGAACGTCAGCGGGTTGCTATTGCTAGAGCGGTTCTAAAAGCAGCGCCCATCTTGGTATTTGATGAAGCCACCTCAAGTTTGGACAGCGAATCAGAGCGCGCCGTTATGCAGGCATTTCGGGCCCTTGCGGGGCATCACACCGCCTTGGTAATCGCCCACCGGCTCTCTACTATTGTCGACGCAGATAGAATACTGGTACTGGAAGACGGTCAGCTCGTGGAGCAGGGAAAACACGATGATCTACTCGCGCTAGGTGGCCGCTACACCGCCCTGTGGCAGGCACAGCAACGAGAAACGGGGCAGCAACTGTGATTATTTTAGAAGACATTGCCCTGCGACGGGGGCCCAAGCTGTTAATGCAGGGCGCTTCGACGACCTTACAGCCCGGCCAAAAACTGGCGCTCATCGGCGCTAATGGCACCGGCAAGTCGAGTTTATTTGCCATGCTGCTGGGGGAACTGTCTGCGGATCAGGGCCAGATTCGGGGCATGACAGGACTGCGTGTCGCCCACATGGCACAAGAACTCGAGGTCAGTGACGACAGTACCCTGAATTTTGTCATGGCAGGTGATGCCGCGGTATATCAACTGACCCAAGATATTGCCCGGGCAGAACAAGCAGAAGATTATGAACGGGCCGCCTACCTGTATCAGGAAATGGAGGTCTTAGACGGCTACAGTGCACCCAGGCGAGCAGAGCAACTCTTGCTGGGCTTGGGTTTTGCACAAGCTGATTTGCAAACCTCGGTGACCGAATTTTCGGGGGGCTGGCGTGTCAGGCTCAATTTGGCCCGCGCCCTCATGACCCCCTCAGATGTGCTTTTACTCGACGAACCCACCAACCACCTCGATCTCGACACCATGCTATGGCTGCAAGGGTGGCTGCTGCGCTATCAAGGGACGTTACTCATGATTTCCCACGATCGAGATTTCATCGATGCTATTTGTGAACGCACCCTGAGTCTTGAGCAAGAGCAGTTAATACCCTATCGCGGGGGGTATTCGGCCTTTGAACAGCAGCGCGCGGAGCGCATGGCACAACAGCGTGCGCAATACGCCAAGCAACAGCGAGAAATTGGGCAAATGGAGGACTTTGTCCGTCGTTTCCGCGCCAAAGCGACCAAAGCTCGCCAGGCACAGAGTCGGCTGAAAGCATTGGAGCGTATGGAAACGGTGGCGCCTGCCCATGTCGATTCGCCCTTCTCTTTCCAGTTTCCCGAACCCGGAAAAAGTAGCGACCCCCTACTCACCATTGACAATCTTGTCCTTGGTTACGGTGACGATGTGGTCTTAGACGGTGTCTCCCTGTCATTACACCCCGGGGACCGCATTGGCTTACTCGGTAAGAACGGTGCCGGCAAATCCACATTCCTGAAAGGTTTAACAGGCGCCTTACCGGCGCTATCGGGGGATCGTGTCACCGGTGCACACCTACGAATTGGCTATTTTGATCAGCAACAACTTGAAGTTTTAGATCTTCAGGCCAGTGCACTACTACACCTACAGCGCCTCACTCCTAAAGTGCGCGAACAAGCCATTCTTGATTTTTTGGGGGGGTTCAACTTCAAGGGCGATCGCGCCCGACAAGAAATTGCGCCCTTCTCCGGTGGAGAAAAAGCCCGC
>QXYP01000102.1 GCA_009886815.1 Halieaceae bacterium | reverse complement strand
CGCCGGCGATAGTCCAAACCACCCTTTAAATGCCGAAGAAAAGGCGCTCTGATCTACGTACCCCAGCTCGACAGAAATCACACCGATGGGTTTCCCTCTGGACAGCAGCTGTATCGCCAGCTCCTTGCGAACATCGATGAGCAATGTACGAAAGCTCGTGCCCTCGGCTTTTAGCTCACGTTGCAATGTTCTAATTTCCAATCCAAGCTCACTAGCTATCACCTTTTGAGCGGCGCGACCCTCTGCGAGTTTTTTCCTGACCAATCTCTTAACCCGCCTAGCCAGTCCCGGACTCGTCGATTGATTTTGCATAGCCAAATTATAGTTGGCAGACGCTACACCCTCGTTGTGTGACGGCCTAATCCTATAAATCGCTGCTGTTTCCCACCAAACCTTCGAAGCGGCAGCGCCCCAAATAATCTCGCCACCAAAAAACTGGTACCAGGGAGTCGGGTCTTTGGGCTCCTCTCGCCGAAACTCTAGCCTTAAATGCCCGTCATTAGGGCCTAATAGGAAACGGCCCATCTGCACTATCCCTGTAAGCAGCAACTCTTCTCTGAAATTGCTAATTATCTCAGGCCAAACGGCATCGGGTGTCTTGATGATAAGTGCAGAAGCATTGCCATTCGTCTCGTATCCAAAGCTCTGCGATGTATCAACAATATGGGCAAGGTCTATATACCGATCAAAAGCCCTTTTGGCAGACGAGCTTGAGACCAGCGCATTTTGAATGAGGGTATTACCAAGCACGGTTATGTTTTGATTGATATAAAGACCCAAATCAAACCGACCTGTCCCAAGCACACACGCCATAACCAGGCGCTGATAGGCATCGAGTGGGACGCGAAACCCCGGTGTCATCAAATCAGCTAAGGCAAGACCCACGTCCTTTAAAATAGGACCTACCTCAACTCCAAGCTGTTCGGTGGCCTCGCACACTCTCAAACAGGCATGACGCCAAACTGAATGACGGTTTGCTCCAGTGAGTTTGGTTAATGGGTCGGTCATAACGATTATGCGGTTCCAATTAAGTTTCTAAACAATAGCTGCAGATACTGTGCCCAAACTTTTGCGCAAATCCTGATTGCCAACGCTCGTTGTCTTGACAAGCCCCCTCACCAACTTTTGGGCGCGACTGACCTATAATTTCCTCCCACAGCCAGTATTAACGGCGCTAGCCCATATAGCTAGGCTGCAAGCGCCAAGGTTATGCGCAAAAACGACATGCTTACTCACCAGGGCAATTGTGACCTGTGCCGACAAAGGCGATCCAATTCAGTTCTATCACATGATTCTTCATCAGTTCAAAACCGATTGGGACACTGCAACATACACACAAGACGTAAAGTGTAGCTTTTATAAATGAAAATGATTATCATTTGTATTTAATAATTGGTAACGCTAGGATCCCCCATGAAAAATAGTCAATTAGAGGTTTCATTTCTTGACCCTAAGCTGCTGAAAAAGCTGTGCCGCAGTTATGGCGCCGCCGACAGCGCCTACCAAAGCTATTCAGCGGCTGGCTTAACCTATTTTAAATCTGATATGTCAGAACCCGCATTTCTGGAATTTGGAGGTGCTTTACAAATTAGCCATGTCCAGATATCCAACAGCGAAACAAGATCTTGGCGATGGGCAGCCCGGCTCGTGGAAAGCACCAACAAGGTTATTGTCACTCTCAATGAAATTCAGTGCCATGACCTAGTGGCACCCCTGCTCCGAAAAGTCAGCAATGAGCTTCATGCTGTGTTGAAGTCTGAAGACTGGGGCCACGGTAAGGAAGCGGCTAAGCTTAGCGACTGGTGCTCGGCTATGTACTGTCCAGAGCGACAAAAAACAATGGCAAGCCTTTACAGGACCAAAGCCGAATTAATCGGCACCCCACTCAGCCATCACTGATCTTTAGGGCGTCTGCAGGGTAAAGGTGCTGCAAGCATGACAACGCCCTAGCGGTGGAAGATAAACAAAGTAATCGCGTTCTGTGTGCCAGTAGCTCGTAATAAACCCTCAGACGACCAGCGCCGCGATAGCCAAGCCAAGAACCTCAGGGCAACGGCTGATTGGGTTGAAACGGTAAATCGGCGAGCTGATGCAACCCATGAGCGGAGCCGTCAGGGTTTAAGGATAGATAAGCCCCGGTAGACTGTCGCAAAATTTTGCCGCATCGCCAGGCGCCGTCGTCGGACTTTGTGGGTTCAGAAAAAAGCACACAGCGCTTATTATCCTGCGCCATCCAACGACCATTTACCCGCCCCTCTTGGCTCAAACTCCACCACCGTGTCTGAAAGTGGCCGCTTGCGTACCAATAGGTTTCTGCGTGCACACCTGCCGCATCGAGCACTTCGGCTTTATCGAGAACGTTGGCGAATACCCGTATAATTTCGTCAGTTTCCAGCGTTCTCAATCCCTCACCGGCGTAGGAGGGCGTTGAGATGACAAAACTGCACGCAACGAGGCACGGGGCGAGGCAGTATTTCAGACTATTTACTTGTCCCTGCAAGCCTGACCGCTGACCTAGCAACATAAAGGCCAGCCTTTCTCGTGACTACGGCTGATCGAAGAGGCAAGCAGAGAGCCCTCAGCTTGTCGCTTTAACATCAGAGGTATTCCCGAGATTTCAAAAGTCACGGTCGGTCTCGGCGACCCAAAAAACCGCGGTCAAACCGAGCTCGCAACCATGATTAACTCTCCAGCTCGGCACAAAATTCGCAGTCTGGCTTCAGGTCATGAGCCTTCAACACAGCCACAATAAACTCCCGCCAACCATCACTGGGTGTCCATATAGAATTCAGCGCCAAAACCGCATCATTCATGGGCACCCCCAGAACGATCACACGATAAAGAAAAACAAAACTACTCGCCCGCCAATTTACTTGGCAGTGGACTAGAGTGTTGACGCCCTCAGACTGCTGCATAACCGCAGCAAACAATTCGTAATCGGCCACCGTTGGCGCTGACCAAACCACCGGTATATGAACAAATTGCATGCCCAGGTCACGTACAATGCGATCCTCGCCGCTTAGCGACGTCTCGTGATCGGCGAAAGCAAGATAGATTACCCGCTCTAGCCCGACCCTCGAAATTGCCTCAAGTTGAGCTTGCGTGGGCTGACCCGAGCTGGCTAACGACTCAGAGTAGGCTACGTAGTTGATAATTTCCTGATCGTCTTGTGCTTGGGCAAAGCCGGCCGTCCCAACAGCACCAATCGGGGTCAGAAACATGCTGAGCGTCACCAACCAAAGCCCTGAAAACCACGTTTTTCGCATACTGCATCACCCACTCACATTTCTCACGGGCGCCAGTATAACGCCATACTCACACGCTCTTATAACACCGCAGCATAGAATTGAGGTCGAATGCGGTGTTAGGTCGAAGGCCTGCAACCGATACCGACTTTTCTGGAGGTGCAATTTGGCGTATTGTGACCCAAGTCCGGTACTCAGCCCGAACAAAAAATCTGCACCGAAGCAGCAAGGGGCATGATTAATTTGCCAACCGATAGAGATACAGACAATCTAGAAAAAGCGCCTGTAAACGCTATACATGCGAATAAGTCTGTGTCTGAATTACTCGCCATTATTCATCAGCAGGAAGAGCAGCTGAACGAGTTAAAGGCGGAAACGGCAAAAACAAAGCTAGTACTAACGTCGCTAGAACAGGCCGTCGATAAAGCCAATTTGGGCTTTGCC
>QXYP01000101.1:322-3148 GCA_009886815.1 Halieaceae bacterium | reverse complement strand
TTCAGGCAGCACGCAGCATGCTTCAGCAATTTGGAGTTAACCTGCCACAAGGCGTTAACCCTCAAACTAAGAACATGGCGTCGGTCATCGTTACCGCAGAGCTACCTGCCTTTGGGAAACCGGGGCAAAAGCTTGATGTAACTGTGTCGTCGCTAGGAAATGCAGGTAGCCTTCGAGGTGGCGAGCTTTTACTTACGAGTTTAAAAGGCGGTAATGGCCAGGTTTATGCGGTCGCGCAAGGCTCACTCGTAGTCTCCGGCTTTGGCGCGGAAGGTGGCGACGGCTCTCGGATACAGGTCAATACTAAGTCTGCAGGAAGAATTCCCAACGGCGCTATTATCGAGCGCGAGGTAGCGAGTTCGCTTACTGATGGAACCGACAAAGTTCGATTCTTGCTTCATGAAGCCGATTTTTCGACGGCTCGTAACGCCGCTTTTGCAATCAACTCTATATTCGGACCCGGTACTGCCAAGGCGCTTGACGGTGTTTCGGTTGAGGTGGTTGCACCCACAGACCCGTCCGCGAAGGTTGCCTATTTAGCAGAACTTGAAAATGTTGACGTTGCTCGAGCAGCACCCGCCGCCAAAGTTATTATTAATTCCCGCAGTGGAACCATTGTGTTCGGCTCGCAAGTAACGGTAGGACCTGCTGCTGTTGCACATGGAAACCTTACGGTCACGGTTGATGAGAGCCTTCTTGTTTCTCAACCGGGTCCATTCGCGCGCGGTGGACAAACTGCCGTCGTGCCCGATACCGACATCACGATTGAAGAGGAAGAGGTCAGAATGTTTGCCTTCGAGGGCGGCGTCGATCTCAGCGAAATTGTTACTGCGGTAAATCGTGTAGGAGCTGCGCCTGGTGATTTGGTGGCAATTCTTGAAGCACTTCAGAAGGCTGGTGCGATAAGCGCTCAGCTAATAGTGATCTGAGGAGGCTGCTTATGTCAGACGTTATTTTTAACGACATCGGATATCTTGGCGCACTGCGTGCTGAGGCTTCCGCCGCGCCGAATAAAGCACTTGAAGAGGTCGCCTCTCAGTTTGAGGCTTTGTTTATTCAGCAAATGATGAAGTCGATGCGCGATGCAATTCCGCAGGGTGACCTGATGGGCTCTGAGCACGTGGATACCTATCAAGCTATGGCAGATCAACAAATGTCCCTGAATTTGGCAGAGGAGGGTGGCATCGGACTTGCCCGGATGTTGGTAGAGCAGATGCAGACCAAGGGCTACGTGCCGAATGACGGCCGCAGTACCGACTTTAACAAGATTGATCTAAAAGCAAATGAGCCGCGGCTTCCAGAAGGTGGAGGTGTGATCGATGGCTAGTATTTATGATGTGGGAACGTCCGCCCTAACCTCGATGCAAAGAGCCATTGCGACGACCGGCCACAATATTGCGAACGTCAATACCGAGGGCTACAGCAGGCAAGAGGTCTCTCTTTCGACCCGTAATCCCGAGAAAGTTGGTGCTGTAGAGATTGGTACGGGTGTGGAAGTATCCCGCATCAAACGGGCACATGATCAATTTTTGGTGTCAGACGTTCAGTCTCGATCAAGTTCAAATGGTTATTACCAGCTGTACGCATCAACTGCGCAAAATATTGATGGTTTACTTGCTGACCCCTCGACAGGGATAGCTCCTGCAATAAACAAATTCTTTGCTGCTATGGAGGCTGTAGCCGCTAACCCTAATTCATCACCCGAAAGACAGGTGATGCTCTCTGAAGCACAAATGCTCGCGAGTAGATTTAATTACGTCGACGGCAGACTCGGTGAATACGCGACAGAGCTTAATTCTCGAATGTCTAATATGACGGATGAGATTAATGCTTTAGCCGGCGACATTGCTCGACTTAATGAGACGATCGTTTCTGTGGGTGGGCGCTCAGGCAATATGCCTAACGATCTCCTTGATAAGCGTGATCTGGCAATCAAGAACTTAAGCGAACTTGTAAGAGTTGAGACCAGTACGCAGGACGATGGCGCGTTAAACGTCATGATTGGGCGCGGTCAGCGGTTAGTGATCGGTAATCAGGCTGAAGTGTTAAGAATTGATTTCCCAGCATCTCAAGAGGGCCCTGCCCACTTGTTCTTGTCTGTTCCCAGTGGCGCTGAATCTGAGGTCACATCAAAGTTGACGGGTGGCGAGCTAGGCGGTTGCCTGGACGCGGGCGCTAAACTCATTAATAACACCCGTAGAGAGATAGGGTTGCTCGCTGCGGGCATAACAGAAACCTTCAATCGTCAACACTCGCAGGGTGATGATCTTGCTGGTCAGCCGGGCGGAGCTTTTTTCGCGCCTCTTGAAGCCTCTGTTGTGGGATCTAGGACTAACACTGGTCTTACGACTGTCACGGCAACTGTGACTGACGAAGGCGCCTTGATTTCGGATGGCTACTCTGTCCGCTACGAGGGCGACGGAATACGACTTACTAATATGCGATCTGGCACATCAGAGCTTGTGGTTGGTGGCGTGATAGATCTTGGCGGATTTAGTATCGATATACCCGAGAATGACCCTGCATTCTTGGGCGACACTTTCTACATCGAACCAACATCAGGTGCGGCTGGACGTATGTCCGTTGCCCTCACCGATCCGATGGAGATTGCTGCCGCCAATAGGGATGGCAAGGTTGGAGACAACAGGAATATTTTATCGCTGATCGGATTGCGAGATGCCGAGACATTAAAGTCAGGTTCTCAAAGTTACTCCTCACTTTACGGAGCAACACTCTCGGGCATCGCGGTAGAGACGCGAAGCGCTCAAAGTAATGCCGAAACGGAGCAGATTCTTTTGCGTTCCGCCGAAGACAGACTTGAAGGAC
>QXYP01000101.1:0-312 GCA_009886815.1 Halieaceae bacterium | reverse complement strand
ACTTCGAGGGGTAAACCTCGACGAGGAAGCGACAAACCTGATTCGTTATCAGCAGGCTTATCAAGCTGCGGCTCAGGTGATCACCGTCGCAAATGATATTTTCGATACGTTGCTACAGGCGTCACGACGATGATTGGAAGAATGTCTTCAGCCCAAATGCATCAAGGCAGCTTAAACGTCATATTTGATGCGCAGGCACGACTGCAGAAAACTCAGGAAGCACTGGCCACGGGCAAGCGTGTTAATTCCGCTGCCGATGACCCAGTGGCTGCGGCGCAAATTACCGCAGCAAGAGGGGAACTCAGTCGATTA
>QXYP01000100.1 GCA_009886815.1 Halieaceae bacterium | reverse complement strand
CCCCCGAAGCCCGGCGGCACTCCGCTTGGCAGAGTTGGGCTGTGAAATTGCTGAGGCGGATCTTAATACCCCTACCACCCTGCCAGAGGCATTGCAGGGCTCATATGGCCTGTTTGCAGTGACCAACTTCTGGGATCGCGCCACCCGAATGGGCGAATTTGAGCAGGGCAAAAACCTTGTGCGTGCAGCGAAAGCTGCCGACATCCAGCATTTCATCTGGTCAACCCTGCCTGACTACCACGCGCTATCAGGAGGCAAATACACGGTGCCTCATTTCAGCAGTAAAGCGCGAGTTGATCACGAAGTGAAAGCAGCTGGATTCCGCCATCACACGTTTGTGGAAGCGCCCTTTTACTTCCAGAATTTTCTTACCATTCATGCGCCGAAAAAAGCCCCGGAAGGGCACACGTTATGGCGCTATCCAGCCGATAAAGACCAGTGCCGCTTCCCTTGTGCTGACATTAATGAATTGGGCTCGATTGTAGCCGCCGCGTTCAATCGGCCCGAGGACGTCGGCGATGGTCAGTATCTGGCACTCGCCAGCGACTATTTATGCTGGCAAGAGCTCGTCGACATCCTTAACACCCAAGGTCACAAACTTCACTACGAGCAAGTTGCCGCAGAGGAATACGATCGCTTTTTCGCTAGCGCCAAAGAATTTCGCAATATGATGGCGTTCTGGGAGGAGAATCATTACTTCGGCCCAGAAGGTGCGCACAAAATTGCTCTCGCGAGTGCCTTGATAGACAACCGTATGATGCGGTTTGCAGACTGGGCGAACACGCACATGCCTCCTAGTTAGCGACCCTGCCTATCCAAAAGTTAATCCTCATGTTGCGAATCCATTGTGTTGGTTTTATTTATACACTTGTGTAAAGTAACGACTGCCTTGCCCATTTAACGCCAGCCATTGCCAGAGAACGACAGGAGCACACCATGAAGCTTGAAGACATGATACTGATGAGTGTGGATGACCACGTTGTCGAACCCCCGGAAATGTTCGACAACCACATGACCCAGAAGGAGCTGGAGACTATTGCACCCCGTCTGGTAACGGAAAACGGCAAGAATTTTTGGCTGTATGAAGGTCAAAAAATCGGCAATATGGGACTGAACGCGGTGGTCGGCCGGCCCAAGGAAGAGTACGGCATGGAGCCCCTACGCTATGAAGACATGCGCAAGGGTGTGTACTCGATTGATGAACGCATCGGCGATATGAATGCCAACGGCATCCTCTCTTCTATTTGCTTCCCCACATTTCCCACCTTTGCTGGCAACCTGTTCCACCAGTCCAAAAATAAGAATGCGGCAAAACGCGTAATCGAGGCTTACAACGACTGGCACATCGATGAGTGGGCCGGCACCCATCCAGGGCGAATTATTCCCCTGGCCCTACTGCCCATCTGGGATAGCGAACTCATGGTTAATGAGGTCAAGCGGGTAGTCGCCAAGGGCTGTAGGGCCATTAGCTTTCCGGATAACCCAACTTGCCACGGCTTCCCCAGCGTCCACAACGCACACTGGGACAAACTGTGGGAGGTCTGCGCCGAGAATGACGTGGTCATAAACTGCCACATTGGCACCGGCGCACAGCCACCGCATTCTTCACCGGACACCCCTATCGATGCTTGGATTGCTGCCTTTCCCATGTCCATTGCCAACAGCGCGGCAGATTGGCTCTATGGTGAATTCCTGCTGAAGTATGACAACTTGAAAATCTCACTCACCGAAGGTGGGGTGGGCTGGGTACCCTACTTCCTTGAACGGGCTGAATTTACGCTGGACCATCACGGCCCCTGGACCAAGTCTAACTTTGGCGGCAAAAGGCCGACAGAACTGTTTAGAGAGCATTTTCTCACCTGCTTTATTGAAGACGAGAGCGGCTTGCGTAATCGCGATCTCGTGGGGATCGAAAACATACTCTTCGAGTGTGATTATCCGCATTCAGACAGCACATGGCCTATGACGCCGGAAAACACTTTTCGGCAACTGGATAACGTGGGGCTCAGCGACGAAGAAATAAATCAGGTGACCCACCTCAACGCTATCAAGAATTTCAACTTTGATCCCATTGCCCTTCTGGGCCGCGAAAACTGTACGGTGGGTGCGTTGCGTGAGAAGGCCAGAAAAGCGGGGATAGACACCCGTGAAAAATCGGGTGGGGGAAATTCCGCCAAAATCACCGATCGCTCGGGGCGCATGACCTCAGGAGAAGTGCAGAAATTATTCGCCGGTGAAGGGGCTGCGGCAGACTGAACCCAGAACCCAGACCTCGCTGCGGACGATACAGTAGAGCCTTAGGGTGGCATGAACACCCGCAGCGCGGACCAGACCTAAAGAAACTCAGGGTACTTTCTGTCGCCCACCGGCTATTTCGCCAGAGAGTTCCCTCCTATGCACTCCATAGGCTGTTGAGTTACCAAGAACTCAGGATGCACCATCAGGACCAGCATTGTATTACCTGCCCTTCCACTCAGGCGCGCGCTTTTCGGCAAAAGCTGTCGCGCCTTCAATGGCATCTGCGCTAGAAAATACCGGACTGAGATACTCGCCCTGCTTCTGAGCAGCTTCTTCAAGTGTCCAATCTTGGGCCTGGCTCACGACCATCATGCTGGCGGCCACAGCCATTGGACCATTCGCCGCGATTTTTGCCGCCATTTCCTGCGCTGCTGCAAGGGCGCCACCGCTTTCGACAACCCGGTTGATCAAACCCAATTCATAGGCGCGCTGCGCGGAAATAAAGTCCCCCATTAAGGCCAATTCCATCGCCACGCGCTCGGGTATCTGTCTGGGAAGGCGATACAAGCCCCCTGCACCAGCTGCCAAGCCCCGCTTAACTTCAGGGATGCCAAATTTGGCACTCTCAGCGGCAACAATCATGTCGCAGCTGATGGCCATCTCCATACCGCCGGCCAGCGCATAACCCTCTACCGCCGCAATGATCGGTTTCTTAGTGCGATATTCGGTCAAACCGGCAAACCCCCGGCCTTCGATATAGGGTGTCTCACCACGGACGAAGCCTTTGAGGTCCATGCCCGAGCAGAAAGTCCCACCTGCGCCCGTAATCACGGCCACTCGCAGATTGGGGTCGCTCTCCAGTTGGTCGATTGCTGCACTCACCCCCTCGGCCAGTACCTTATTAGCTGCATTCTTTGCGTGTGGTCGATTGAGCATTATCGTCAGTACGCCATTGTCGTCACTAACAATCACTTCGCTCTCAGAAACCATCTTTACTCTCCTTATTCAGGTCAACTCAATCGCGCTATTCGGGAAGATGACGGCGGTTCCATGCGTTTCCACGCCCTTTCCCGCTCTTGTACAAAAATACATTTAGGAGGCCTTGATCTCGCAGTCAGGTACCAGAAATATCTGGGCATTTTATTTTCTGCTGACCAACCAAATTCGAAAGGCGACTCGCCAAAATCTGGCCTTTGCCATACTGAATTAGTTTATTAACACTTATGTATAGTTAGTTAAGACTTTATACTACGGCGTGAAAATTTAAAACTAGAAATAGCGAGAGACGAGTGTGGCGTATAGCTGAACCTGAAAATCACACCGCTCTTGATGTTTAAACCTTCACTACAACAGCGTTCTCATCAAGCCGCCCACCCGAACCCTTCCAGGGCGCTCTGCCTTACGGCTACGCGTCCAAACTCTGCCCTAGGCAGCGTTTGTCGAACCCGAGGGTTCTCATCTCATATTCAAAGCCCCAAACAAAAAAACGCCCCAGAGGGGCGTCTTTTGTTTGGATGGCGGAGAAGGAGGGATTCGAACCCTCGATACGCGATTAACGTATACTCCCTTAGCAGGGGAGCGCCTTCAGCCACTCGGCCACTTCTCCGGAGGGTGCGAATCCTACCATAGAGAATTCACAGAAAAACACTGCTTTAGTCGCTCTCGCGGGTATTTCCGTCACTATCACCCTCTTCGGGGTGCTTGTCGGCCTGAATCCTGTTAAGGATTTCCTCTCGATGCACGGAAACGTCCCGAGGTGCGTCTACCCCAAGGCGAGTTTGATTACCTTTAACGCCCAGCACGGTAATCGTGATGTTCTCACCAATCACCAACGACTCGCCCATTTTTCTAGTTAATATCAGCATGTGTAACTTCCCTGTTTACCGCCGTTTTGGGGTTCTTGTAGCCCTACTTAATCAATATTAGTCGTTTTCCGCTGGGCTTTGCTCAAGACCAAACGCCGTGTGAAGAGCCCTTACTGCAAGCTCCAAATAGTTCTCTTCGATAATCACCGAGATTTTAATTTCGGACGTACTGATCATCTGGATATTAACGCCCACCTCGGACAACGCCTTGAACATACGCGCTGCCACATTGGCATGCGAGCGCATCCCTACACCCACAATCGACACTTTGGCAATTTTTGCATCCGCACGCAATTCTTTCGCGTCCAGTTGTATCACTAAATCTTCAAGAATTTTTCTTGCGCTCTCGAGATCGTTACGGGCCACTGTAAAAGTGAAGTCGGTATGCCCCTCCTCTCCAGTGTTCTGCAATATCACGTCTACTTCAATGTTGGCCTCACCTACCGGCCCTAAAATTTTGTAAGCCACACCGGGGGTATCGGGAACACCCAGCACGGTGAGCTTGGCCTCATCACGGTTAAAAGCAATACCGGCTATTGTTGGCGCTTCCATATCGGCGTCCTCCTCCATCGTGATTAAGGTACCAGGCCCTTCTTTAAAACTGCTGAGAACTCTTAGGGGTACGGCATATTTACCCGCAAATTCCACAGCGCGTATTTGCAGCACCTTGGAGCCCATACTGGCAAGTTCCAGCATCTCTTCAAAAGTGATTTTCTCCAACCGCCTAGCACTAGACTCTACTCGAGGATCGGTGGTGTAGACCCCATCAACATCCGTATAAATTTGGCATTCATCCGCCGACAGTGCCGCCGCAAGCGCGACCGCGGTGGTGTCTGAACCGCCGCGTCCCAGCGTTGTTATGTTGCCCTCGGGATCAACACCTTGAAAACCGGCCACAACCACTACGCGCCGCTGATCGAGGTCTGCGCGCAAACGATGCCCGTCAATGTGCTGAATCCGCGCTTTAGTGTGGGCTGTGTCTGTCAAAATACGGACCTGTGAGCCGTTGTAGGACCGTGCAGGCACTTTGCGCTTGTGGAGTGCCATACTCAGCAATGCCGTGGTCACTTGCTCACCCGTCGACACAAGCATGTCGAGTTCCCTTGGCTGGGGGTACTCTTCTATTGCATGCGCCAGCTCGATAAGCCGATTGGTCTCCCCAGACATGGCAGATACGACAACCACCACGTCGTGGCCGTCGCGATGAAAGCTCGCAACCTTATCGGCAACGTGCTCAATACGCTCTGGCGAACCCACCGAAGTACCACCGTATTTTTGAACTATGAGGGCCATGAAAACCCGTACCGGACAGTTAAAATTGGGCGCGGAGCATACCATATTAGGCATGCAACGTGACTAGCTAATGTGGAGGGTTGCGGTTAGCCGAGGAATGCCCAAGGCTAAACTAATTCAACCCAGCTGTGATGCAACCCAATCGGGTACGGCAGCCAATGCAGCTGGTAAAGCAGCCACGTCAGTTCCACCTCCTTGAGCCATGTCGGGCCGACCTCCGCCTTTGCCACCCAAACGCCCAGCAAATTCCTTAATGGCGTCGCCCGCTCGTACCTTGTCAGTGACATCTTTGGTGACACCGGCGACCAAAGCAATCTTGTCACCCTCCACCGCAGCCAATAAAACCACCGCTGTACCGAGCTTGTTTTTACACTGATCGAGGGTGTCGCGAAGGGTTGCCACATCGGCACCCTCTATTTGGGTGGCCAATACTTTAATGCCCCCGACATCAACCGCCGACTGTGTGAGATCACCCCCCGACGAAGTAGCCAGCTTTTGCTTCAGGCGCGCCACCTCTTTTTCAAGTTCACGCAATTCAGATCGCAGTGCGCCGGCCTTATCGACAACGGCCATCGGCGTGGCTTTTAACACCTCCGCTACATCTACGACACGCTGGCTGCTCGCCAGGCTTTGCGCCAAGGCGGCTTCCCCGGTGAGCGCCTCGATTCTGCGCACACCCGCAGCAACCCCCGACTCACCGGTTACCAGCAGAAGACCAATGTCGCCAGTTCTAGCAACATGGGTCCCGCCGCAAAGCTCCACTGAAAACCCGTCCGACCCCATGGACAATACCCGCACTTCATCACCGTATTTTTCGCCAAACAAGGCGGTGGCACCCGCGGCGACCGCGCTGTCCATATCCATTAATTGTGTTGTCGTAGCACTGTTACCACGAATTTGTGCATTAACAATTTGAGTGATTTCCTCAATCTGCATGGCATTGACCGCTTCGCCATGGGAGAAATCGAAACGCAGTCTTTCAGAATCAACTAAAGAGCCTTTCTGCACAACGTGATCACCTAAGACTCGGCGTAGCGCCTCATGAAGTAAGTGGGTCGCCGAATGATTCAGACGAATACGCTGGCGCAGCTGGTTGTCGACAGTCGCTGTCAAGGCATCGCCCACGTTTAACGACCCTGAGGTCACATGAACATGATGAAAGTGATGGCCCTGAGCCTTGGTCGTATCGCTAACATCAGCGCGGCTGGAATTTCCCTGCAAGAAGCCGCAATCGCCCACTTGGCCGCCGCTCTCGCCGTAAAAAGGCGTGCTGTCTAAAATGACAATGCCGCGCTCACCCGCGGCCAATGCCTGCACCAATTCGCCCTCTGCGAGTAACGCCACGACGGTTCCAGTGCCTTCGGTACTGTCGTAGCCGGTAAAGTGCGTCTCGCCGGGAATATTTACCGACTCGTTGTAGTCAACCTTAAAGCTGCCGCTCTCTTGCGAACGTTTGCGCTGCTGGGCCATGGCCTCATCGTAACCTTGAACATCTAGGGTGAGATTGCGTTCACGGGCAATGTCGTTGGTTAGGTCAACGGGAAAACCGTAGGTATCGTAGAGCCTAAAAATTAACTCCCCGGGGAGTACCGTGCCGTCGAGGCCCGCCAAGGCCTCTTCCAAAATCGCCATGCCGTTGTCTAGGGTTCGCGCAAATTGTTCCTCTTCGGCGCGAAGGGCCTTTGTGATAACGCTTTCATTCGCGGGCAGATCGGGATAAGCAGCGCCCATTTCTGCCACCAAAACGGGTAACAGTGAGTCGAAAAAGGGCTGGGTTGCACCTAGCTTGTTGCCATGGCGCACGGCGCGCCGAATAATTCGCCGCAACACGTAACCCCTGCCCTCATTGCTGGGCATCACACCGTCAGCGATTAAGAATGCACAGGACCGCAAGTGATCGGCAATGACACGCAGTGATTTTTCCTCGAGATCAGAAACACTGAGTGCTGTCGCTGCGTTTTTTATCAACGCTTGAAAAAGGTCTATTTCATAATTGGAATGCACGTGCTGTAAGACCGCAGCAATACGCTCCAACCCCATACCCGTATCGACCGAGGGCGCTGGCAAGGGGTGCAATTCGCCGGCCGCATCGCGATTGAATTGCATAAACACAAGATTCCAGATTTCAATATAACGATCAAGGTCATCGTCTGGACTGCCCGGTGGGCCTCCGGGCACCTGAGCACCATGGTCGTAGAAGATTTCAGAGCTAGGCCCGCAGGGCCCTGTATCGCCCATCTGCCAGAAGTTGTCCTCGTCTAATCGTGACAAACAGCTGGGGTCAATCCCGATCTCGTCAATCCAGATGGCCGCCGCTTCATCGTCAGAAATATGAACCGTCACCCAGAGGCGCTCTTTGGGTAACTGCAGCACCTCTGTCAGAAAGGTCCAGGCGAAGTTAATCGCCTCACGCTTAAAATAATCGCCAAAACTAAAGTTACCCAGCATCTCAAAAAAGGTGTGGTGTCGTGCGGTGTAACCGACATTTTCGAGATCGTTATGCTTGCCCCCCGCACGAACACACTTTTGAGACGTACAAGCTCGTTGGTAGGCCCGGCTTTCCAGGCCCAAAAAGGCTTCTTTAAACTGATTCATACCCGCGTTAGTAAACAACAAGGTTGGGTCTTCGTGAGGAACCAGAGAGCTAGATTCCACTCGGGTATGCCCCTGTTCTTCGAAGTAAGACAGAAACGCTTCACGGATTTCAGCTGTTTTCATTGCATGCTCTCATTGGGCCCCACGGCCATAAATACTTTGGACCCGAACAGCCCCATTGTTAATTTTTAATCTTCAATTTTATCGTGTCAGGTCGAGGGGCCATTGGGCCTCTCACTTTGTGTCAAGCCTTGCAACGCCCATTAACTGCCGGTGGCGACGGTCACCACAGGCTCAGGCCAAACCGCCCGCCAACTCACCCTCGGCCAGGGTCCGTCCCGCCAATATATGCAGGTGCAAATGAAATACGGTTTGCCCGCCATCTGCGCCATTATTAATCACCAACCGAAAACCGTCACCCACACCCAGATCTTGCGCAACCTTGCCCGCCACAAGCAACAGGTGCCCTAGCAATTCGGCGTCGACGGCTTGCGCATCGACCAAACGAGGAATGGGCTTTCTGGGAATGATTAACACGTGTGTGGGCGCCTGGGGGTGGATATCCTGAATCACCACACAGTGCTCGTCTTCGTGTATAAATTCGCTGGGGATTTCACCCCGAGTAATCTTGCCAAAAATCGTATCGGTCATAGGACTCTATTCACCGCTCACGTTCTTCAAGGGTTAGTGTGCGCGCCTCACTTTCGAGCATCACCGGAATATCATCGCGTATGGGGTAAGCAAGGCCACTCGCGCGGCATACCAGCTCCTGTTGCTCAGGTTGGTACTCCAATGGCGCCTTTGAAACCGGGCAGACCAGAATCTCAAGTAGTTTAGGATCGAGCACAAAAAACCCTCCAAGAAAATTTGTAGCCGTGAAGTATACGGGTAAGGCGGTGCCATGGGCACTACCAGATGGCGGTCATTCCCCGGACGCTAGGGCTGGAACGAGCAGCTGCGGATCAACGCGTTGATTTAACCAACTCATGCGCCAATCTAAATGTGGGCCGGTCGCGCGTCCAGTGGCCCCCACTTCACCGATGAGGTCGCCCCGGCTCACCTCTTGACCCACCGCTACACGCAGCTTGCTGAGATGCAAAAAGGACGAGGAGAGGCCATAACCATGGTCAAGAATAATGGTGCCGCCTGAATAAAAGAGATCGGGCTGTGCCAGGGTAATGACGCCGGGACCCGGAGCCACGACAGGATGTCCGGTGGGCACCGCCACATCGACACCATAATGGGGTGAACCCGGAGTGCCGTTATAAACTCTTTGGCTGCCGTAAACTCCGCTGATTCTGCCCGTTGCAGGCCAAGAAAGGCCCGCTTGTACGGCTTCCAGCAGCTCGGGGCGTTCAATACGCTGGGCTTTAGCCTCGCGAACCATTACACGCTCCTTGGCAATGCGCTCGAGCACATCATCAGGGGGCGTGACAGTTTTTTGGGGAACCCCTTCGA
>QXYP01000010.1 GCA_009886815.1 Halieaceae bacterium | reverse complement strand
CATTGGTAGACATGTTGATGAAGCATTTTTCATTTTACCCTCAGTGCTCAAGCCCCCCTAGGGTTCGAAGTCTATCCGCTAGCGAAGCGCTATGACGTGGGTTAGTTTAAAAAAAGGCCATTCCTAGACGCTTTTGTCCTCAAATGATTCAAGAGCGATGGGCTCCCAAGGTCTGGGGTCTGGGGTCTAGAATGCAGAGTCTGTCTCAACAGCCATCTGAGTTTCAAGTTAAAAAATACACAGCCTTAATCATGTTGACATAAAGTCACTCAATCGGCGCAAAGCCTACGATAAAGGCCCTCTGAGTTTCAGGCCGTTCACGTTCAGGCAGAGATTGAACGCTTTATAACGCGCATCAAACTGATCTCTCACTGGACATGTGACCTTCAAGCTTTAAAATAGCGCTATCGGGAGTTTTGCTTTTAAATATCAGCTAAGCCGCCGCTCGCCTTCACTCGGATACTTTATGACCTCTCCTACGCACGTTGCACAACCCGCCTACAACAAAGAAGAGCTCATCGCCTGTGGCATGGGCAATTTATTTGGCCCGGGCAATGCTCAACTGCTGGTTTTTCCAATGCCACTTTCCGGGTGACCCTGTGATGCCCGGCTGTTTGGGACTCGACGCCATGTGGCAACTGGTGGGGTTTTTTCTAGGCTGGCGTGGCAATCCGGGCAGAGGGCGCGCACTGGGCTCGGGTGACGTGAAATTTACCGGGCAAATACTCCCTACAGCGAAGCGGGTGGAGTACAAGATTCAGATTAAGCGTGTGATAGAGCGCAAACTCGTCATGGGTATTGCTGACGGTACCGTCGCAGTCGATGGCACGGTCATCTACACCGCCAAAGATCTGCGGGTGGGCCTGTTTCAATCGACGGAGTCCTTCTAATGAACCAGCGTGTCGTTGTCACTGGCATTGGCACCGTGTCGTGCCTGGGCAATGACACAACTGCAGTCACCGCAGCACTGAAAGCCGGGCAATCTGGCATTAGCTTTTGTCAACAGCATGCAGACGCGGGCATGCGTTCCCACGTGGCAGGCACCCCTGACATCGATTTATCAGCCTGTATTGACCGTAAACGCTGGCGTTTTATGGGCGATGCCGCGGGTTACGCCTTCTTGAGCATGGAACAAGCCATCGCTGATGCCGGACTCAGTGAAGAACAGGTCTCCAACCCCCGAACGGGCATTATTGCTGGCTCAGGGGGTGCCTCCTCGGCGAGTCAGGTCGAAGCGGCCGATATCCTTAGAGATCGAGGCCTGCGACGGGTAGGGCCTTATCGGGTGACCCAAACCATGGGCAGCACCGTGTCGGCGTGTTTGGCCACTCCCTTCAAAATTAAAGGCGTGAACTACTCTATTTCATCTGCCTGCTCCACCAGCGCCCACTGTATTGGCAATGGCATGGAACTGATTCAAATGGGCAAGCAGGATATCGTTTTTGCCGGTGGGGGCGAGGAACTTCACTGGTCGCTAAGCTGCTTATTTGACGCTATGGGCGCCCTATCCACCCAATACAACGAGACCCCCGATCAAGCTTCACGTGCCTACGATATCGATCGCGACGGGTTCGTCATCGCCGGCGGTGGCGGCATGGTAGTGCTGGAGTCGCTGGAACACGCTTTGGCGCGAGGCGCCAACATCTATGCCGAAATTGTCGGTTACGGTGCGACCAGTGATGGCTACGACATGGTTGCACCTTCGGGCGAAGGCGCGGTGCGCTGCATGCAGCAAGCGATGGCCACCGTAGACGGCTCGATTGACTACATTAACGCCCACGGCACGAGCACCCCTGTGGGGGATATACAAGAACTCAATGCCGTTAGAGAAGTTTTTGGCACGGGTGATAGTGGCCCCTGGATTGGCTCCACAAAATCACTCAGCGGCCACTCCTTAGGTGCCGCTGGGGTTCAGGAGGCTGTCTACTCATTGCTGATGATGCAAGAAGATTTCATCGCCGCATCGGCGAATATTGCACAGCTTGACGAGGGAGCGGCTGGCCTAAACATCGCCAGAGAGCGCATAGACGGTGCCGGCTTGAATCGGGTCATGTCTAACAGCTTTGGCTTTGGCGGTACCAACGCCACGCTCATTTTTCAGCGCTACAACGAGGCCTGAGAACCCACCGCCAAGCAATAGCGGCTAAGCCCCCACGCTAGTGCGACGCTACTGGGGAAAGAAATTCAGACACCAAAATAACGCCTATTTCATCGCCTTCGGCAACCGTGACACCCGCGGGAATCACAGCTAGGGCACTCGCACGTCCGGCGCTGCTCAGCACGCCACTGCTTTGATCTCCGGCTAACGTTGCTACTGGTACGAACTGACCGTCGAGCACAACGCGAAGGTATTCTTCCCGTGTCCCAGGTCGAGCTCTGGTAAAGGCCGCTTTCGCGGTTAGCCTGCGCAACTCAGGCACTTGCGCTCCCTGAGCTGCCAATAGCCAGGGCTTCACCAGTAAACCAAAGGTGATCCAGCTGGAAACCGGGTTACCGGGAAGTCCAAATACGGGACATCCAGCCACCACACCAAAAGCTAGGGGCTTGCCAGGCTTGAGGGCTAATTTCCAGAGATTCAATGTCCCTCGTTGCTCAATTTGCGCCCGAACGTGGTCTTCCTCGCCCACCGACACGCCACCGGACGTGATAATACAGTCGGCAGACTTCGCTGCTAATTCAAGAGCCTCACCCGTAAGCTCGGCATCGTCAGGGACATTGGGATAATGCAGGGGTTCCATGCCCAGCATGCGAATTTGGCTGCATAATTGCGTGCCGTTGCTGTTGAATATTTGCCAGGGCTCGGGCTCTCCACCTGGCTCAACAAGCTCATCACCGGTGGTTATCACTGCCACGCGCAAAGGCCTATAAACCGGCAACTGATACCGCCCCACCGAGGCCGCCAGACCCAGATCCTGAGGCATGAGCAATTGGCCAGCTCGCAAGACCGTGTCGCCAGCGCCAATGTCACTGCCCCGACGACGAATATTTGCACCCTCAATGGGCCGCTCGGTCACCGTCACTAACCCCGCCTTTTCCAGGGTATTTTCTTGCATCACCACGGTATCAGCACCGGCGGGCAAAACCCCGCCGGTAAAAATTCGAGCCGCACCACCCGGCTCTAGAGTACCCGCAGGACTGCCCGCTGGAATACGCTGGGTAACAGGAATCGGGCCGGAAAGGTCACTGTGATAAATGGCGTAACCGTCCATTGCACTGTTGTCAAAGGGCGGTACGTCGCGAGTTGCTACCACGTCTTCAGACAAAACCCGACCCAGACAGCTCTGCAACTCTTGGTATTCTGCGACGGGCGCAGCAGGAACTTGCGCCAAAATCTGAGCTCTAGCCTCAGTCAGTGGCGTTAGTGCCACGATCTAGGCATCCGCTTGAGTCTGCAGCACGCCCACAAAATTACAGGGCCTATGATCGGCATCGAGCTGTTCTTTCAGAACACCCTCCCAAGCAGTGCGGCATGCCCCGGTAGAGCCGGGCATACAAAAAATAACCGTGTTATTGGCAAAGCCCCCAAGCGCACGAGACTGAATGGTCGAGGAGCCAATCTCTGTGTGCGACAGCTGCCGAAACAACTCACCAAAACCCTCAATATGTTTATCAAACAAGGGAGCCATGGCTTCCGGTGTCGAATCACGGCCTGAAAACCCCGTCCCGCCCGTGATTAACACGACGTCAATGTCGTGCCTGGCAATCCAAGCTGACGTCACGGCTCTAATTTGGTAGATGTCGTCCTTTACAATGTCGCGCTCGCACAGCGTATGACCACTCGCCTCAGCTGCAGCTGCCAAGAAATCTCCGGAAGTATCATTGTCCTGAGTTCGCGTATCACTGACCGTCAGCACGGAAACGCCCAAAGCCTTATTGCCAACATTACCTGTCACTCTGTTACCTCCTTGCAATACAGCTCAATGTAGCGACGTACCGCCCGTTCTACAAAATCGCGCCACGGCCGTTGTTGAATACCAAACTGGTGCCGAATGGCCGTGCATTCGAGGGAGCGATTAGCAGCAGGCAGGGTCTTGTCCTCACGTAATTGCTCCCGAGCATTAGCGAATCGACCAAACTGAGACGCACAAGCGACCGCGGCTTCGGCAAAGGAGAAATAGCCCGTGTCTCCCTCACTGCCATAGTGAAACAAACCTCTACCGGGAGCGCCCACACTAATCTGGTCAATAACCCCAGCAACGACTCGCGCCACTTCAGCACTGTGTACCGGACAGTCTCTGCGATTATCGGATGCCGTTAAATTTTTGCCGTCGCGCAGTCGGTCGAGAATGCGATTCATAGCACTGGGGCCTCGCCCAGAAAACACCCAGCCCAGTCTCAGTACAAAAATTGAATCTACCAACTCTCTCAGTTGGGTTTCAGCCTCCACCAAAATACTGCCCAGTTCATCGTGTGCATCAGCCTTATCGGTTTCACGGTAGGGTCGCTTCAACTCTCCCGAAAACACGCGGGAGCTCGACAGCAACAGGTAGTGACAGCCTTGCCGTGCTGCGGTGCTCCCCAACCACTGACTGCGTTCTATGTCGGCGGGTTCGAGGGCACCGACACGATCGATTAGGCTCACGAGTCGCGCGTCAAGAATGAGATCGGGGTTGGCGGTTTTTACCAGTTTTTTTGCCGGGCGCTGTCGCGTCCACCGCGTAGCTTCCAACGGAACCTGTATCAGCTCATGCCGCTGTAATGGCGGAATAAACGCCCTTAGCGAGTGCCCAATAGGGGTATCAGATCCTAAAAGAAGAATACGCACTGCGACGCAATGATTTTAGGTGCGAGGCTTAAAACGGTATGTCGTCATCTACGGGATCAAAAGAGCCACCCGTTTGGGGTGCTGCTTGGGGGCTTGGCGCAGACTGAAAACCGCCGCCGCCACCTTGATTGTTGTAGCTATCGCCACCACCACCGCCGGCGCCGCGGCTATCGAGCATCTGCATTTCGTTACCCACAATTTCTGTGGTGTAACGATCTTGGCCGGTTTGTTTATCCTGCCATTTTCGAGTCCGCAGGGTGCCTTCGACATAAACTTTGGAGCCTTTGCGCAGGTACTCGGCCGCCACTTCAGCTAAGCGATTAAAGAACACCACGCGGTGCCACTCGGTGCGTTCTTGTTGCTGGCCGGTACTCTTGTCCTTCCAGGTCTCAGAGGTGGCAATGCTCAGATTGGTAATAGCGGCACCGGCCTGAGACATACGATTCTCAGGGTCTGACCCGAGGTTTCCAACTAAGATAACTTTATTAATGCCGCGGGAAGCCATAGCTCTCTCCATTGCTGCGGGCTGCTTTATTACAGCCGGGTGACTCATGAGCCTCACTATACCAACGGGCTGATACCGAGGCGAGGGTCTGACCGCTATTCATTAGAAACAACGGCAATAACGGGAGTAAATGGCTTCAGCCAAAGCACTGACAGCCAAACTAGGGCACAGAAACTCGCCAAAATCGCCACGGCTTGACTGCCCCCGGCTGACAAAATAAACCCGGCAAGGGCGCCACCCACAAAAATACCCAGAAACTGGCAGCTTGCAAAAATCCCCAACGCCGTGCCTCGCAACCTCCCCGGGGCAACTCGCGTCACGGTAGCCGGCAAAATGGCTTCCAGCGCATTAATACCGACAAACATCAGCCATAGACCCGCACCGACCGTCATCAAATTGGGGGCTAACAATGCCATGAGGATGCCACCGATAAGGGACACAATAGCCCAGCTTAGGGCCCATCTTGGATCTTCCCCACCACGGCCCATCCGCATAATGAGGAGCGCCGGAGGAATAGACAGCATGACGGTGAGCAAATAAATGATCCAATGATCGCCAGCCGCAAAGGCGAAGGCATTCACCAGGGCGCCTGGAATAATAAGGAAGG
>QXYP01000001.1:5379-5882 GCA_009886815.1 Halieaceae bacterium | reverse complement strand
AAATCAGTTTGCGCCATCTCAAATCCGCGCTATATGTCTATGACTACAAAAATGTCACCCGTGCCGCCAACAAATTGAACCGTTCGCAGACTGCTGTCACTAAGGCAGTGGGAGAGCTAGAGGCAGAGCTGGGTTGCGTCTTATTCGACCGATCGTCGGTCGGCATGATGCCCACTGTTCATGGGGAAGCCCTGGCACATCGGGTAAAGCTTGCAGCAGCAGAATTTGACCGAGCAGGTGCGGCCTATCAGTCCTTTGTACCCGGTGGTCGGAGCTACCAATCCATACCCATATTCTCGATGGACATCAGCTATAAGCGCCTGGCGGCCTTTGTCGCATTGTTTCAGGCCCGCGACATCAATGAGGCCGCAAAGCTTCTCGGGGTGACTAAAGCGGCGATCTACAACTCGGTTCGTCAGATGGAGGAACTGCTCGATCTGGAGCTTTTTGAGAGGGGGCCGGGCGGCGTATCCCCGACTAGCTTCTGCGCTGTTCTCGCACGA
>QXYP01000001.1:0-5369 GCA_009886815.1 Halieaceae bacterium | reverse complement strand
TTCGCCGAAATCCGTCACGCCCTCGGCGACCTTGCCAGCTTAGATGGCGTTACCAGTGGGAATGTCGCCATTGGCACATTGCCCTATACGCGGACCTATCTCACTCCCAAAGCGATCAATCGGCTTCTTAGCCGACACCCACAACTCGGCGTAACAACTCAGGAAGGACCCTACAACCTCATGCAAGCAGACCTTCGCAGCGGCGATCTAGATGTGATTGTTGGAGCCGTTCGCCCTGCTGAGGCGGGTGCCGACTTCAAAACGGAAACGCTCATAGAGGATCGCCTCGCTGTAATTGCGCGCAAGGATCACCCTCTTGCGCAACAAAAGAAAATCGACTTTCAGGATCTACAGAATCTGGAGTGGGTTTTGCCGGCCGCAGAGACGCCCGCGCGACTGCTGTTCGACGAGACATGCCGGGGATACAACATGGAAACGCCCAAACATGCTGTTCAAACCAGCTCACAGTCGATGGTTCGGGGCCTACTCCTCGATAGCGATCGCGTGGCCTTGGTATCAGAGCACCAGATCTTCTACGACCGAAAGGCGGGCTTGCTAGAGGTTCTGCCCGTAGACCTCGAAGAAACTTATCGCCCTATCGGCATCACCCTGCGTGCCCACACACAACCTTCACCGGCGGCATCGCTACTTCTTGAGGAACTTCGTCGAGTCGCTGAAGAACTTAAGCGGTGAGCTTTCGCTCAATGCGATCCAGCACGCGCATGGCGGGCAAACACTGACCGATACTGCCATTTGGCTCACGCCCTTGTTCAATGGCTGAGAAAAACTCGCGGTCGATCAGTTCGATACCATTCATGGAGACATCGACCCGGGACACATCAATCTGCTTGCCCTTGCCATCACAGAGATCATCGTAACGAACGAGGTAGGTGCCGTTATCGCAAATGTATCGGAAGTCAGTACCCAACGGTCCATCATTATTGAAGGATAGGGACAGGGTGCAAACCGCACCCGAAGCGCTCTTCATCAAAATCGCCATATCCATGGCGATACCGAGCTCTTCATTTATTGGCCCTTGCACCGCAAAACAATCCGCAATTTCTTCTCCAGTTTGGTACATAAACAGATCGACTGTGTGACAGGCATGATGCCAAAGTAGGTGATCGGTCCAGCTTCGCGGCTGACCCAGCGCATTGAGATTACTGCGACGAAAGAAATACGTCTGCACATCTAGCTGCTGAATCGACAACTCCCCCCCTGCAATACGCTCATGTATCCATTGGTGACTGGGGTTGAAGCGGCGAACATGGCCCGCCATTGCAACCAAACCCGTTTCGAGCTGCAGCGCAGCAAGAGCCTCAGCCTCTTTCAAATTGTCTGCCATAGGAATCTCTACCAAGACATGCTTGCCAGCGCTGAGGGCTTGCATCGCCTGTGAGGCATGCAAAGGAGTGGGTGTTGCCAGAATCACCGCTTCGACTCCTGGCTGGGCGAGCCCCACTTCCAAGTCCAATGACCAATGGGGAATGTTACGCTCGTCAGCCACCTTTCGAGTCGCTTCTTCCAGGCCACCGACGAGAGACACCACTTCGACACCGTCGATACACGCAAGAGCATCCAAGTGCTTGTTCCCAAAGGCGCCCTCACCGGCGAGACAGATCTTTATAACGCGGACCCCTCGGGCCAATAAAGGCGCATAGGATTGTCGACAAGAAGCTTCCTCTGCAACTCCCTCGTCACCGCGATTTTAGGAACGAAATCCACCAGCTTTCCGTCGTCAGGCATGTGGGTTTTCATGTTTGGGTGGGGCCAGTCTGTTCCCCAAAGCACACGATCAGAAAAGTTCTCCACCACGGTGCGAGCAAATGGCACAACATCCTCGTAACCACCCTCAGGCCCAACACCAGAAAGACGCTCCGGGCAGCTGACCTTGGACCAGAAGTTGTCGTTATCACTCAGCAAACGCAGAAATAACTCAAAATCCGGTCCATCGATGGGCGCCGTAATATCCGGCCTTCCCATGTGATCAACGACTACTGTCGTGGGAAGCGCCGTAAAAAATTCGTAATACTCTGAGAGATCAGCGGCCTCAAAGTAAATGACGATGTGCCAGCCAAGAGGCGCAATTCTCTCGGCTATGCGTTGCAGATCGTCGAAGGGTAAGGCATCGACCAGTCGCTTGACGAAGTTGAAGCGCACACCCCGCACACCCGCATTGTCGAGCAGCTTAAGCTCCTCGTCGGTGACGCTGGCACGCACGGTCGCCACCCCGCGGGCCTTTCCCCTAGAGTCCGCCAGTGCGTCCACTAGAGCCCGGTTGTCTGCACCGTGACACGTGGCCTGAACAATGACATTCCGATGGAGGCCAAGATGATCCCGCAAGGTCCAGAGCTTGTCTTTGCCAGCGTCACAGGGGGTGTATTTGCGTTCAGGTGCAAAAGGAAATTCACCGGCAGGGCCGAATACATGACAGTGAGCGTCAATCGCACCCGCCGGCAGCTTGAACTCTGGGATGGACGGCTCTGGGTGGAATACTAACCAATCAGGATCCATGGGTGCCTCAGAAGTGATTCTTAGCGGGGATCACGAGGCCGCTGCAGGGATAGGTGGCAGGCCGTCTTCGAGCACCCGCTGCAGATTTTCGACGGTCCCTCGGGTCATCACAGGTTCCACGCCCAAGTCCTGTAGAAGCTGCGCCGAAGCCTTCATCTCATGGAGGCGTCGCTCTGCATGAGAACCCGTGCCGCTCACCAGTCGGTGCACCAGCGACTCATCAGCCTTTGCAATCTCTGACGTTAAGTTGCTCCAAAGCCAAGAGGAGAGATTTGCACGATCGGCTGCCTGCAGCGCTTCAATCATGACTCCTGCCAGACCTTTCATGAAAACGCTCCGAAGAAGTTTGCGTGTGGCCGCATCTCCAGGCTTTTCGCCTAGAGACTCCACCGGCATACCAAGAGAACCGAAGATATCAACGAACCGATCGGCACCAGTGCCCGACGCAAGCGCGGTTGTCCGCAATCCATTTCCAGGAACAACGGCCAGCAGTGCAACATCAACAAAGGCGATGTGACGTTGGAATGCGCGAGCGGCTAAATCGATCTTTAGCGATGCTGACGCCGTCGAAAAATCCGCATAAATCGCGCCTGCGGGGATGTCGTCAAATGCTTGATCCAGCGCCTCCATGGCGTCGGTGGCCGCAGTCAGCGCTATGACCACTGCAGCGTCTTGGATAGCTCCTACCGGGCTATCACATCTGACTACTCCGTCAGGCGTACAAACATCAGCGGGGTCATAGGCACTGACCTGAATTGAAGATTGGGCAAGATCGGCAGCAATCCGACTACCCGCCTCACCCAACCCAAAAACGCCCATCCGCATCAGGGGTTCTCCAGAATGATCAGCCCCGCTGCCGTGTTAGAGGCGGGAACATGGAAGTGGCGATAGACCTCCCGCGCGTCATCATCGAGAGCACCCCGCATGATCATCCACATGACTAATTCGGCCCCCTCTGATCCTGCCTCTCTCAGATACTCAACGTGTGGAATTCGGACCAGCCGGTCTACGTTCCGGGTCAGGTCATCGAGAAACGCAATATCAAAATCTGCGTTTACCAAGCCGGCACGCTCACCTTGCAGTTGGTGAGACATGCCTCCCGTGCCAAAAATGGCGACCTTGAGATCTGCCGGGAATGCCTCCACCGCTTTACGAATGGCTTTACCCAGCTGGTAGCAGCGGTTTCCTGTTGGAGATGGGTATTGGATAACGTTTACGCAGAGCGGAATCACCTTACAAGGCCAAATATCGGGCTCACCACAGGCGATCGACAATGGCACGGTAAGTCCGTGATCAACGGGCATCTCGTTGGCAATCGTCATATCGAACTCATCGAGGATCAGCGACTCAGCAAGATGCCACGCCAGTTCGGGATGGCCTTCCACAACCGGCACTTTTCGGGGGCCATAGCCTTCATCAGCCGGCTGAAAGCGCTCTGCGACACCGATAGCAAATGTAGGAATCAGTTCCAGAGAAAACGCCGAGGCATGATCGTTGTAAACAATGATGACTACGTCTGGAGCCTCATTTTGCATCCACTCTCTGGCCGGCTCATAACCATCAAATAACGGTTTCCAGTAATCTGTTTGAGTCTTTTTATGATCCACCGCGGCACCGATTCCCGGCACATGAGAAGTTCCGACGCCTGCGAACAGCTTAGCCACTGCGATTCCACTCCTTTTGATAACGGTTACCCTGTATCGGACGACCACCATTAATCATCATGGCTTTGAACTGCTCATCCGGCACACCTTCCATGCGCGCGCCAATCTCCTGCATATTAATGCCATCGAAAATAGCCAGCTTGAACGTGTAGTAGATGTTTCCTCCCAGTCTTAGCAGGCCGATCCAATCGCGCTGCAAAACAGCATCGCGTTGCTCTGGGCTCATGGGAAAGACATCTAAATAAGCCGACTCGTCTCGCCTAAACTGCTCCCTGTTCGCCTCTTTGTTCAGCGACATACAGAACATATTGAGGTGATAGCCTTGTCGCGAGTGCTCGGGATCAAAAACGTAAGTGCCGGGTATATCGCTATATTCGCGGTCCTTTCTCATGGGCTTTCCAGTCAATTTATGCTCAGCATTCTATCGGTCTCTGGGTCTCAAGCGTTATCAGAAAAATTAAAAACGCACTGAAATAAGGTAACCGATATTGAGCTTTAACAGGTGAAGACCCCTTTTTGTGTGCATCTCTGCGGCGTTGTTTAAGTAACCTTAGACGAGCGTTTAATAAGCTGTCTGATCTGGCTGGATTTGCTGCGTCCACGTGCGCCGAAACTCGCGCGAGGAGAGTGGACGATCGCGTCACTGCATTGAAACAGTAAAGGGGCGACCGCACAAAGAGTACCTGCACACACGCATGGCCATGCTCTGTGAAGACCGCCATGAGATCGAGACCCCCTCTCGTACCCTCTATGTTCTGCGTCGCCTGCACATTCTGAAGCTGTGTAATCTGGTCACGAATGTCTGCCGCCTTTTCATACTGCAGCTCTGCCGCCGTTGTGGGCAGCGATCCAAGTCAGCTTACAGTTGCCCTCACGCAATGCACGCCCGCCAAATATCTCCCAGCCGATAACGACATCTGCCTCATGAACCGTCGTTGACTCACCTCGAGTCAGCGGCATCAGAGACGTGCTCTTCAACTTCGGCCTGCCCACTCCTGCCGGCTGTGCGCCACCAATCCAATTTGTGCCGTGCGAGCGGTTGATTCCAAAGTCACTTACCACTAATTTTGACGAGTCCACGCGTGTCTTGGTGCGGCCAATCGGCCTTGACATGGTAGAGGTCGGCGGTTCGAATCCGCCTGGTCCTACCAAACGTGAAACCCTCGCCATCGGCGGGGGTTTTTCGTTTGA